>JBCNMJ010000005.1:0-63445 GCA_039594975.1 Chryseobacterium sp.
AATAATGTTAATTTTTAATATTAAATAACAAATTACAGAAATAAAAAAAAGAGCAGATCCTAAAATCTGCCCTCACACCACTTAAATATAAATATATGAAAATTTAATTTTTCGCAAATCCGTTTCGGAAACCTCCGTTTCCTCGGTTTTCATGACCTCGGTTTTGTTCTCTCGGAGCCGCATTTTCGTTTCTTCTGAATCCGCCCTCATTTCTGAAACCTCCACCATTATTTTCTCTTCTCGGAGCGTTTTCTCTTCTTATTTCGCCACCTCTGAAACCTCCTCCATTTCCATTATTATCGGCTCTTTCACGACGGAAACCATCGTTGTTTCTTATTCCTCCATTATCATTATTACCTCTGAAACCGCCGTTATTTCTTATTCCATTATTCTCATTTCTGAAACCCGGATTATTATTTCTGATTTCTGCCTGATTTCGGAATCCTCCTCCATTATTCCCATCTCTTACAGGACCTCTGAATCCGTTATTCGGTCTTTGGCTTCTTACAATATTAATGGTTGGGTTATCCATTCTTCTGAATTTAGCTCTATCCACTCTGTAAATATTGATATTTACATTTCTATATCGTGGCATTGGTCTGCAAATTGATGCATAATGTGTTCTTCTGTAATTTTGGAAATATACTATCGGACTGTACCCTCTGTAATAATCATTTCGGAAAACCACAAAAACTCTAGGACCTAAAATTCTTTCTAATGCATAGAATCTATCATAATACCATCTGTCGGGATTATATCTGTAAAAATTATTCCATGCAGAAAAGCTTATATATAAATTATTAAGTCTCAACACCTGATCAATTTGCCAACGGGATAATCTGTTCTGAGCAAAAAAGACATTCCAGTTGATATTCACGATACTGTTCCTATAGTCATTATAATTGCTTTGGTAATAATCTTGTGGATAATAATCTTGTGGATAGTTGTAGTAATAATCATCAGGGAAATAATTCTGATCATCCTGATCACTATAATATCCATCATCCTGATAGTATCCGTCATCATCTCCCCATCCATTATTTGGATATTGCTGAGCAAACGACAATGTCGCAAAACTCAAGGCAAAACCTATCAATATTTTTTTCATTTCAAATAGTTGTTAATTGGTTATAATATAGCAGAATATCTTTATTCTATCTTTTGGATATGAATACAAAAAAGAAGTTAAATCTTTCGGTAAAACTTCTTTTAATTTATTTTTAACTTACTGATAATCAAATGTTAAATTTATAACCTACCGCTATCTTTCACCCAATTCGCAATTTTCTCATTAAAAGATTTTCTTTGTTTTAAATCTTCAAGATTCAGATGCATTCTGTAGCGCCAGTAGTGAGGGAATACCGCAGGATTATTGATCCTTTCATTATCCATTTTAGGATGGGTAAGCTCAGGATCTGTTGCCAAAAATTCCTGGATAGGGAAAATAGCCAGTATCGCATCATTATATAAATGTTGTTTCATAATAATTTCCGCCAAATAGACATCCAATTCTTCTGGAGCTTTCCCGTATTGAATTAATTGTTGATTAAAATATTTCTGAATCAAAGCAGGGTCTTCTTTCCACCACTGTCTTAATGTAGAGCTATCATGTGAAGAAGCAGTAACCACATTCAGATAATTGGCATGCTGAGGATTATAAAAAGGAATATTCTCTGAAGGCATCCGTTGAATTTTCAGCGCAATAATGCCTAGCTCATCCATTACCACAGGTACGCAGGCAGGAACTAATCCTAAATCTTCTCCGCAAATCAGCATTTTAGTCGCATTCAGTATCATCGGAAGCTTCTCCATTGCTTTCTCATACCAAAGATGATCCTGTCTTCTGAAAAAATAATCATGGTATAAATCATAAATAGATTGTTTTTCCCCATCACTTAAGTATTTATAAGAATCTGTGCCATATACATTAAATCTGGGATGATACACTTTTTGTCCGTCACTTTCCTCTTCTAAGAACAATACATTTGCACAAAGAGCAATTAATTGATCTTCAATAATACCCTGAGGATTTTTCTTAAAGAAATCAGTTAATTTTCTCTGTGTATCAAATTCTTCTTTAAATGAATACGTTCCATCATCATTATTATTGATAAACTCGAGTGCTTTACTGCTGTTTTCACCGAAATAATCCCAAAGAATCTGATTATTAATAAATGGCTTACAATAACGATCAAAGCTAAAAGGAATCCCTCGTGCTTTAAATTCTTCTGTTGTCACCGGAACAGCAGGATAAAAATATCCTAAAATCCCCTGCGTAGCAGAAACCGGCATTCTCCAGATTCTGAAAAAGCCAAGAATATGATCAATTCGCATCGCATCAAAATATTGTTCCAATGCTTTGAATCTGTTTTTCCACCAGGTATAATCATCTGCTTTCATGGCTTCCCAGTTATACGTTGGAAATTCCCAGTTTTGTCCCAGTGCCGTAAACTGATCAGGTGGTGCTCCGGCCTGGAAATCCATTCCGAAAAGTTCCGGCTCCGTCCAGGCTTCTACAGAATATCGATAAATCCCGATCGGCAGATCTCCTTTTACCGAAATTCCTAAACTATGGGTATAATCGATGGCATCTTTTAGCTGTTTATGAAGCTGATATTGCACCCACGCATGAAGCATCGATGTGTCATAATCTTTACTTTTTGTACTAAAAAATGGCATTATTTTTCCGGCAATATATTTTTTATGTGTCTTCCAGTCATTAAAATTCGGTGTTTTATATTTGTCTCTCAATACGCAAAATGCCGAGTATGGAAGAAGCCAGCTTTCATTGTCTTTAATGAACTTTTTAAAGCCTTTATCCTTATAAATTTTCTCTTTATCTTCATTAAAAACCACCTTCAAATATTTCCATTTTGCAGAAATCATTTTCTCGTAATCAATTAATTCTAATGAATTTAAAGATTCTTTTTCTGCCTGATATTCTTCAACTAAATCTTCAGGCAATTCAAAATCAAGATTTTCTAAAGAGATATATTGAGGATGTAGAGCATATACGGAAACGGCTGCATAAGGATAAGAATCCGTCCAAGAATAATTGGCCGTTGTATCGTTGATAGGTAAAATCTGGATAATCCCCAAATGTGTTTCTTTAGTCCAGTCCGCCAACTTTTTGATATCATGAAACTCGCCTACCCCAAAACCATCTTCAGTTCTCAATGAAAAAACAGGAACCGCAACTCCTGCATCATGATACATTTGATAAGCCTTGAATTTAAAGTAGTGATTCGAAACAATCTGCAGAATTTCCCTGGACTGATTAGGAACAGTGAATCTGTTTTCTCCTGTTTCTACATCAATCACTCTTTCCTCTTTTATATCATATATACAGTATTTAAACTGTATGTACTCGTTTTCAGGAATTTCAACGGAAGCTTCCCAAATTCCAAAGTCTGTCTGAGATAAATGAATCACTTTATCATAATCCCAGTTTCCTAAAGAAGCCGTGCTCCCAAACAATACGATTTTCCAATTCGGATTGTAAATAGGTGCTTCTATTCTAAATAGATGAGTATGCCTTTTTAAAACCGAAATTTTCTCCGGGGAAAACTGATTGAGTTTATTGTAAAGAATTTTATTATTCAGATAGTTTTCTGGAAAGTTTTTATTATTCCACTCATCAAAAATTATAAATTCTTTATAGTTGTGGGGAAAATTAAGATGATGCTGAACAAATTCTGTCCTCAGAAGATTTCCCCGTTCATCTACAAGCTGATATTGATAAGAAACCGACTTGGAAAAATAATCAACTTCACATTTCCACAAATCGTTTTCTGTATAAAACATAGTATGAGTCTTAGATACAGCTCCGCCTTCATTAATTGCAATCTGGAGTCTTTCTCCACCTTTTACGCTGTAACCTACATTAAAGTATAGCTTCATTTACATTTTTTTATAAAAGTACATTATAATCTCTAAAAATAAAATTTCTTGAATATCAAATATTCATTAAAAAAACCTTCTCAAAATGATTGAAAAGGTTTTTAAGTTTTAACAAAGTTAAAGATTATTCTGCAACTAAAATTTTCTTATTTAATAATACTTTTCCTGATTCATTGATAATATTGACCAAATACGCTCCACCTACTAGGTTTTTAAGATAAACCTGCTGATTTAAAGAACCTTCTTTTACCGGTAAATTCTGCTTCATCACAGCTTTTCCTGACAAATCAAAAACGGTCATTGTAAGAGTTCCTCTTACTGATTTATCATTAACATCCACAGTGATATACTGCTCATCTACACGGGTCGGGTAAATATCAAGATTTGCCAGTATATTACCTGCAGCTATTCTGTCATTTGCAAAGTATTTACTTGCCAGATCATAAACATGCAGATTTTGCTCTCCCGCAATCGGTTTTGCCTGTAAACTTTTCAAATCAACTTCATATAAAGCAGCTCCTTTCGCACTCGCAACGACCACCTTTCCCTGTGAGTTGACAGCAGCACCATTCACTGAATAATTCTCAGGAATTCCTGAAATTTCACCTACAAATGTTGCTTTTAATTCTTTAGTAGAAACTTTGAAGACATTCCCCGAAGCCGAAAAAACATAAAAATTGTTCTCCGCGTCCGCAATCATATCTCCCCCAAATCCGGTTTCCAACATAGTGAAAGAATTCTTGCCATTGGAAATATCGTCTTTAATGATTCCCAGATCATTAACTGCATATTGATTTCCTTTTCGGCTGATTTGTAAAAACTGGGTTCCCGAATTATTGATTGCATAAATATTTCCGTCATAGCCAGTTGCCATTCTCGTAATATGGGAATTGATATCACAGGAAGTAACTCTAGCAATATTATTTTCCACCAATGTAATTTCCTTCGTTTTGGCGTTTAAAACATAAATATTAGAAGAAAACATTGGCATATATACCAGATTATTATTGAAAGCATCGTATGCTAATGTCGCAATTGAAGCTGTTTGGGAACTGTTATATGTATTTTTATCTTCAGTCACTACTCCGTTTCTTCCCTGTGAAAATACTTTGGGAGTAGAAGTTTCTGTAAAAATTTGTTCTCCTGAAATTCCATTTGCAGCATCAATTGTACGGAAATCATTAAAAACAATGTTTGGCGAATCTTTTCCGACAAGTGCAAAAAAGTCCTGTTGTGCAGAAGCATTAGCACCTATCAGTAATAAAAATAAAGGGAATAAATGTTTTTTCATAGTATATAAATTTTATCTTTAATCATTTTAGTATGACTAAGTTACATAATTTATAGATTCATTAATAAAAAAATCTCTGAACTTAAAAAAGAATTTAATTATGTATTTCCATGTCATTCTGAACGGAGTGAAGAATCTCAACAGAATGATATAAGATTCTTCGTTCCGCCATGCTTCATTCAGAATGACAGTGTTCCATAAAAAACTCCCACAAAAATTGTGAGAGCATAATTAGATATTTTTAAAACATTAATTCAAAACATAGGAAGTTCCGTCCCTTCCATCTTTTAATTCAATACCTTCAGCAAGCAATCTATCTCTGATCTGGTCCGAAAGTTCAAAATTCTTCGATTTTCTTGCCTGATTTCTTAATTCAATTAAAACCTGTAATGTCTGATCAAGTTTCTCGTTGTTATTTTCTTCGATCGCCTGTAATCCTAAGACATCAAAAATAAGAGCATTCAAAGTAGATTTCAATTCCTCTAAATCTTTAGTTGAAATAGTTTCTTTACCATCATTTAGAGCAAAAATATATTTTACTGCCTCAAATAAGTGAGCAATCAGGACAGGAGAATTAAAATCATCCATTAAAGCATCATATGCTTTATTTTTCCATTCTTCAAAACTGAAGCCTGATTGTTTCTCATCATCTGGAGTGACTGAGTTCAATACTTTAATGGCTTCCATTAATCTGATAAATCCTTTTTCGCTTGCCAGCATTGCATCGTTAGAAATATCCAAAACGCTTCTGTAATGAGCCTGCAGGAAGCAAAAACGTACAATAGACGGATGGAAAGGTTTTTCAAAGAAATCATTTTCACCGGTAACCAACTGCATCGGTAAAATATAATTTCCTGTCGATTTACTCATACGCTGAGAATTCATTGTCAGCATATTCGCATGCATCCAGTAATTTACGGGAGCAGTATCATTGCAAGCTTTTCCCTGAGCAATTTCACATTCGTGATGAGGGAATTTCAAATCCATTCCTCCTCCGTGGATATCAAAAGTTTCTCCCAGATATTTTGTACTCATCGCTGTACATTCAAGATGCCATCCTGGAAAACCTTCTCCCCAAGGTGAATTCCATCTCATGATATGTGCCGGCGAAGCTTTTTTCCAAAGAGCAAAATCCTGCGGATTTTTCTTTTCTCCCTGACCGTCTAAATCGCGGGTATTGGCAAAAAGTTCTTCAATATTTCTCTTTGATAATTCTCCATAATTTAAACCTCTTGCATTATATTCCAAAACATCAAAGTACACAGAGCCATTGCTTTCGTAGGCGAATCCTCTTTCAATTAATTTTTGCGTTAATTCAATCTGCTCTACAATATGTCCTGTAGCAGTAGGTTCAATATTTGGCGGCAATAAATTGAACAGATCCAGAACTTTATGAAAATCTACGGTGTATTTTTGTACGATTTCCATAGGTTCCAGTTTTTCAAGACGGGTCTGCTTAACAAATCTATCGTTATTTACGTCCCCATCATCGGTAAGGTGACCTGCATCGGTGATATTTCTTACATATCTTACTTTATAACCTAAATGCATTAAGCTTCGGTAAATAAAGTCGAAAGAAAGAAAAGTCCTTACATTTCCTAAATGAACGTTACTGTATACAGTAGGTCCACAAACGTACATCCCAACATTTCCTTCTAAAATGGGCTTAAATATTTCTTTTTCGCCTGTAAGCGAGTTATATATTTTTAGTTGCATTGATTTAAATTAAATGATTTATAAATTTAGTTTAAAGTTTAGATAATTAAAAGACTTAAATCTTTTAACCACAAAGACAGCAACAACAAATAATCGTCGTTACAAAAATCTTGTCTGAAACTTTTTTAAATTTTATCATTATTAAATTGCTTTTAAATGATGTTGTAAGTGATCAATATAATCATTAATAATAAATTCCAAAGTAAAAATCTTAGAATCGGTCTTCGTCATATCACAAGTTCTCTGCAAAGCCGAATCCGGAATATTTTCAACCGTAGATACAATCTGAAGATTTAAAAATTTCCAAAGATTGATAATATCTGAAGTCTGAATATGTTGGTAGTTCTGAGCTTTCACCCAAAAATTCTGATCATAAACAATATTCTCATTTTCTTTATACTGAGTAATTACAAATCTTCTGATATTTGATAAAGCACTATCACAAAGATGACCCAAAATTTCTTTTTTAGACCATTTCTCAGGAGAAATTTTAGCCGACCATTCTTCTTCTGAAATATTTACGAATCTCTGAAGCTCTTCATTTACGATATTTTTAAGAATCTGATAGTCCATAATGATCTTAGTTAATAATCCAATTTCGCATGGCTTCCTACATAATGTAAGAACTCTTGTCTTGTAATCGGATTGGTTCTGAAAATACCACTCAATTCTGCTGTTATCGTAGAACTTGCCGTGTCTTTAATTCCTCTGCAGTTTACACAAAGATGCTTTGCATCAATAATACATGCAACATCTTTTGTTCCCAGCGCTTCTTTTAAAGCATCTACGATCTGCATCGTCAATCTTTCCTGAACCTGTGGCCTTTTTGCATAATAATCAACAATTCTATTGATTTTTGAAAGCCCGATCACTTCTCCGTTCGAAATATAAGCAACATGCGCTCTTCCGATAATCGGCAAAAAGTGATGTTCACAGAATGAATATACTGTAATATCTTTCTCCACCAGCATCTGGCGGTATTTGTATTTGTTTGAAAATGTAGAAATTCCCGGCTTGTTTTCAGGAAGAAGTCCTCCGAAAATCTCATTTACATACATCTTCGCAACCCGTTTCGGAGAATCTTTCAATGAATCATCGGTCATGTCCAAACCTAATGTTTCCATGATTTCTCCAAAAAGCTCTGCTATTTTTTCTACCTTCTCTTCTGGTGATTTATCAAAAGCATCTTTCCTTATAGGCGTATGTTCTTTTCCAGTGAAAATATCATCGTCGTTATCAGTAAAATCAACCATTTTTATTTAATTTGCACAAAAATACGGATAAAATCTGTTGGTCATATTTATTTTGTCCGAAAAACATTATCTTTCGCCAACACTCGCATTTTATACTATGATTATTGTTGAAGAAGTAAAAAATAAAACTCACAAAAAGGAATTTTTAGAATTCCCTGCAAGGCTTTATCAACATGACCCAAACTATATTAGACCCAGAAATATTGATATTAAAGACGTTTTCAATCCTGAAAAAAACAAATTCTTTAACAATAGTGAATGCGCAAGGTTTCTCTTTAAAAATCAACACAATGAGACCGTAGGAAAAGTTGCGGTTTTCATTAACGACACTTATCTGCAGAAGCAACCCACCGGCGGATTGGGATTTTTTGACTGCATTAATGATCAGGAAACTGCAAATTTTATTTTTGACCATTGCAAAAACTGGCTTCAACAAAGAGGAATGGAAGCTATGGACGGCCCCATCAATTTCGGAGAACGTGATAAGTTTTGGGGACTTGTCATTGAAGGATATAGCGAGCCGTTGTTCTGCATGAATTATAATTTTCCTTATTATAAAGATCTCTTTGAAAACTATGGTTTTAAAATTTATTTTGAACAGTTGTGTTTTTCAAGGCCTATTTTCGCCGAAGTCTCAAGAGTTTTTACCGTAATGCATGCGAAACACAGCAAAAATCCTGATATTTCTTCAAGACCAATGACGAAAAATAATCTGGAAAAGTTTTCGAAAGATTTTACTGATATCTATAATAAAGCCTGGGCGGCACATGGTGAAGGAAAATGTTTAGATGAAGCAAAAGCATTGAAAATGTTCAACATGATGAAGCCTATCATTAATGAACATATTTCCTGGTTTGTGTACGAAAAAGAAAAACCGATTGCTATGTGGATGAACCTTCCGGATACCAATCAATGGCTGAAGTATTTAAATGGAAAATTCGGAATCTGGGAAAAACTCAAGTTTCTTTGCATTAAAAGATTTAAGAAAAATGAAAAAATGGTCGGTATTGTTTTTGGCGTCATTCCCGAATGGCAAAAGAAAGGAATTGAAGGGTATATGATCTGGGAGGGAACCCAGCATCTGAGAAAACATACGGATTTTAAAGTAATCGAAATGCAGTGGATCGGTGATTTTAATCCTAAGATGATAAAGATTGCGGAGAATTTAGATACGACTGTAACAAGAAAATTGGCGACTTATCGTTATTTGTTTGATAGAAGGAAAGAATTTGAAAGGCATCCTATGCTTTAACATTTTTAAAACTATAAAAGGTACTTCTATAATAAAATATGTCAAATACAACTAAATTCATAATAATTGAATTTAATTTGTAAATTTGTTATATTAAATTTAAAAAAATGAAAAAAATATTTTTTTGTATACTATTAACTGCGTCTTGCTATACGTTCGCTCAAGATGCCGGATTAGTTTTAAGCAGAGGAGATTTTGCTGATGGAAGCACTTTTTCCAATAGAATAAGATCAAAAACAGGAAAAGACTTAACATATGAAGACGTTACAGGTTCTCCTTATTCAAATGTTAATTTTTTAAGTGCAAAAATTGCAGATAATTATGAAAAAACACCAGTAAGATATAATAGCTATACTGATCAAATAGAGTTTCAAAGAGATGATAAAATTATGATTCTTCCGGAAGAGACCCAATTTTCAAGAATAGAAATTATTTCTCCCAAACAAACATTAGTACTTCTAGATACAAAGGATGATCTGAGTGGATATTTTTTTGAAATTGTAAAAGGTAAATATTCTCTTTACAAAAAGCAGGAAACTAAATTTATCGATGCAGAACCTGCTTCCAATAGCTATACAAGTGAAAAGCCTGCCTATTTCAAACCATCTGATCCTGTTTATTACATCAGTATCAATGATACATACATTAAAAACCCTAAAAATCAAAAAGAAATTTTAGCACAATTTCCTGATAAAAAAGATGCCCTAAATAGTTTCTTTAAAGAAAACAAGATAAGGTTCAATAAAGAAGAAGATTTAAAAAAACTTGTAAATTTCTTAAACCAATAAAATAAAAGCTGTTTCAGAAGAAACAGCTTTTATTTTTAAAATAGCTCTCCAGCTACTTTCTTAATATTATCACTTTTACCCATTGAATAAAAATGTAAAACAGGAACCCCAAAGTCTAATAATTCCTTGCATTGATTGATGGCCCATTCTATTCCGATTTGTTTCACCGCTTCATTATTTTTCGCCTTTTCTACTTCATTAATTAGTTCTTCCGGTAAATCAATTTTGAAAATTTGAGGTAAAACCTTTAAATGTTTTTTTGTTGCAATTGGCTTGATTCCAGGAATAATAGGAACTGTAATTCCCATTTCACGGGCTTTGGTGACAAACTCTATATATTTTTTATTATCAAAAAACATTTGAGTAACAATATAATCTGCTCCGGCATCCACTTTTTGCTTTAACCATTTCAGATCATAATTCATTGAAGGAGCTTCCATATGTTTTTCCGGATAACCGGCAACTCCTATGCAGAATTTATTATGCTCATCACAAACTTCATCCTGATTATGAAGGTATTTTCCTCTTCCCAAATCATTAATCTGATGTACCAAATCCATTGCACTTGCATGACCACCTTGAGTAGGTTCAAAATACTGATGCCCTTTCATTGCATCACCTCTTAAAGCCATTACATTATCAATTCCAAGGTACATACAGTCTACTAAAAGATATTCTGTTTCTTCCTTTGTAAAACCTCCACATAACAAGTGTGGAACTGTATCTACATTATATTTATGTTGAATTGCAGCACAAATCCCCAATGTCCCGGGACGCATTCTTGTGATACGGCGTTCCATTAAACCATTTCCTTTGTCAATGTAAATATATTCTTCTCTGGAAGTTGTTACATCAATAAACGGAGGCTTGAATTCCATTAAAGGATCAATATTGGTGTATAAATCTTCAATTCCAATTCCCTTTTGTGGCGGAACAACTTCAAGGGAGAACAACGTTTTTCCGTTTGCATTTTTTATGTGATCTGTAATCTTCATTATCTATTTATAGTCTGTTTTAATGTTGTGTGATTTTAGATTCGGCGGCGGCTTTGCCGCCGCCGAAAATCGAATTAAATTCCGTCTGCTAAATTAGGACTCAACCACTTCTTCGCCTCCTGCAAAGAAATTCCTTTTCTTATAGAATAATCTTTCAACTGGTCCTCTGCAATTTTTCCCAACCCAAAATATTTTGCATGTGGACTTCCGAAATAATATCCGGAAACCGAAGCCGTTGGAAACATCGCCAAACTTTCCGTTAAATACACTCCGATATTTTCTTCAACTTTCAATAAATCCCAAATCGCATGTTTTTCCAAATGATCCGGGCACGCAGGATACCCCGGAGCCGGACGAATCCCTTTATATTTTTCGGCAATCAATTCTTCATTGGTTAAGTTTTCCTGATTGGCATATCCCCAATATTCTGTTCTTACTTTTTTATGTAAAAATTCAGCATAGGCTTCTGCAAAACGGTCTGCCAAAGCTTTTACCATGATCGCATTATAATCGTCATTCGCTTTTTCGTACTCTTCTGCCAATTCATCGGTTCCGAAACCTGTCGTTACACAAAAAGCTCCCATATAATCAGCCTTTCCTAAACTTTGCGGAGCAATAAAATCACTTAAAGCAAGATAATCTTTCCCTTTTGAACGTTGAGCCTGCTGTCTTAATGTTAAAAATTTTACTTTCTGTTCACCATTTTCATCGAAGATTAAAATATCATCTGTTTCATTAGAATTGGCTTTAAAAATTCCGAAAATAGCTTTTGCAGTCAATAATTTTTCGTCTAAAATTCTCTTTAAAATAACCTGCGCATCCTTGAATAATTCCTTTGCCTGAGTTCCTACAACCTCATCTTCTAAAATATTTGGATATTTCCCGTGCAGATCCCAGCTTCTGAAAAACGGCGACCAGTCGATGAAAGGCAGTAATTCTCTTAAATCCTGATTTTCAACAACCGTAATTCCTAATTGATTGGGCGTAAAAATTTCTTCATTTTCCCAATCTATTTTAAATTTATTCTGTCTGGCTTCTTCAATAGAAACATAGTCTTTTTCCACTTGTCTGTTGAGAAACTTTTCCCTGAATTCCGAATAATCATTTTTTAAATCTTCAACATATTCTTTATTTCTGTCACCCAGCAATGAACTCACCACGTTTACTGCTCTGGAGGCATCGTTTACGTGAACAACTGCATTTTTATATTTTAAATCGATTTTCACGGCGGTATGTGCCTTTGAAGTTGTTGCACCACCGATCAATAAAGGAAAATCCAGATTTTGTCTTTCCAATTCTGAAGCGATGTAGACCATTTCATCCAAACTTGGCGTGATTAATCCGCTAAGCCCAATAACGTCCACTTTTTCTTCAATTGCCGTCTGGATAATTTTTTCGGCAGGAACCATTACTCCAAGGTCAACAATTTCGTAGTTGTTACAACCCAAAACTACACTCACAATATTTTTACCGATGTCATGTACATCTCCTTTTACAGTCGCCATCAGAATTTTTCCGTTGGCAGGTTTTGAACCGTCTTTCTCCGCTTCAATAAATGGTTGCAGATATGCAACTGCTTTTTTCATTACTCGTGCAGACTTTACAACCTGTGGCAGGAACATTTTTCCGCTTCCGAAAAGATCTCCGACAACGCCCATTCCTGTCATTAAGTTAATTTCTATAACATGTAATGGTTTTTCTGCCTGTTGTCTTGCTTCTTCAACGTCTTCTTCAATAAAACGGTCGATTCCTTTTACCAAAGCATGAGTGATTCTATCCTGCAATGGTTTTGTTCTCCATTCGAGATCTTCTACTTTTTCTTTTTTGACAGATTTATGCTTTTCAGAATATTCCAAAAGTCGTTCTGTCGCATCTTCTCTTTTGTCAAGAATTACATCTTCAACTAATTCGAGAAGTTCTTTATTAATTTCATCATAAACCTCCAGCATAGCAGGGTTTACAATTCCCATATTCATTCCCGCCTGAATCGCGTGATACAAGAAGACTGAATGCATCGCTTCTCTCACCGTATCATTTCCACGGAATGAGAACGAAACGTTGGAAACTCCCCCACTTACAGACGCATACGGAAGATTCTGGCGAACCCATCTCGTTGCTTCAATGAAGTCGATTGCATTTCTTCGGTGTTCATCCATTCCCGTTGCAACCGGAAAAATATTTAAGTCGAAAATAATATCTTCTGCAGGGAAGTTCAGTTGATTGACTAAAATATCATAGGAGCGTTTTGAAATCTCAATTCTACGGTCGTAGGTATCGGCCTGTCCAACCTCATCAAATGCCATGACAATAACAGCAGCACCGTATCTTTTGATTGCTCTAGCCTGTTTGATAAATTCTTCTTCACCACCTTTTAAGCTAATAGAATTTACCACACATTTTCCTTGGGCAACCTGCAATCCAGCTTCCAGTATTTCCCATTTCGAAGAATCTACCATGATCGGTATTCTTGCAATATCCGGTTCTGAGGCAATTAAATTTAAAAATTTGATCATGGAAGCTTTTCCATCAATCAAACCGTCATCGAAATTGACATCAAGGATCTGCGCACCGCCTTCAACCTGATGACGTGCAATATCCAATGCTTCCGCAAACTTTTCTTCTTTTATTAATCTTAAAAATTTCTTTGAACCGGCAACATTGGTTCTTTCCCCAACGTTGATAAAATTACTTTCCGGTGTAATAATCAAAGGCTCGAGCCCCGATAATCTTAAATATTTCATCAAATTATTCTTCTAAAATAAAATATGCGTTATTCGCATTCTGCTTCAGCAAATCCACATGTTTTCCTAAAGCGGTAAAAATCGGAAAACGTTTATAAGCTAACCCGTGCTCTTTAGCAAATTGCTCGATTTCCTCTGTAATTTCATTATAATAGGCATAACTGTAATTCGGGAAAAGGTGATGGGCAACGTGAAAGTTGAAATTCCCCAACACATTTCTTACAAACCAGTTATTTTCTTTTAAATCATTGGTAACTTCAAACTGATGATGAAGCCAGCTGAAAGGCAGCCCGTTTTTTTCGTCCAGCTTCGGAAAAGCATTGTCAGGAAGCGGATGCAAAGGCAACAACACAAAAAGCGCAAATATACTCGCCGCAATCAC
Organism: Chryseobacterium sp.; assembly: GCA_039594975.1. Lineage (GTDB taxonomy): Bacteria > Bacteroidota > Bacteroidia > Flavobacteriales > Weeksellaceae > Chryseobacterium. The sequence continues at coordinate 14,319 of JBCNMJ010000005.1, forward strand.
CTGTAAAAACCATGCTCCCAAAGCCAAACCGATGGATACTTTAAAAAACAAAACCGGAACTGCAATCTGATAGAAAAAATAGAACAGCTTATAGGCAACCATCTTAACTTTTTCTTTGGTCGGAATGGTTCCCTGTGTTTTCAAAATCACTCTTTCATTATCGAAAAAGTCTCTGAAATCACGGATAAACATCCAATTGAACAGATATAAAGGATACACCAGAAAGAAAAAGAAATGCTGATATTTCTGAACACCTTTTGCTTTGATCCACGGTACAATTAATAAAAGTCCACTTTGCTCGATGTCGGTATCCCAACCGTCAACATTTGGATAAGCATGATGGCTTGCAATATGTCTTTTTTTCCAGATGTAGGAATTGGCTCCCACAAAATCAAAAATCTGCAACACCAGACTGTTTAATCTTTTGCTTTTGTAAATATTGTTGTGAGCTGCCTCGTGAATTAAATTCAAATAAATCAAAACCAAAGAAATTCCCATCAACACAAAACTCGAAATATAAATCCCTGGTTTATCAACATTAAAAAGCGCAAACACATATAAACCAAAATAGACCAAAGGCAAAATAATGGCTTTGATCTGAATATAAAGGTCCCTGTTTTCGGGAATGGCTTCTACTCGCTGGTTCACTTTTTTTCTTAATTCATTAAACAGTTTTGCATCCTCTGAATCTTTAAGGTAAATCGGCTTTTCCATTATCGTAAATTTTGTGATGTAATTAAAGATAATATTAAAAACCGTTCCTTTTCTTATCAATTCAATGAAAAAATTCTATTAAATCATACAAATTCCTTCAATTTTCTCGGTGGATATTGTGCCACCAGATCTGCAATCGCTTTGATGTGATCCGGCGTTGTTCCACAGCAACCTCCGATAATATTGATCAATCCTTTCTCCACATATTCCTTTATCTGACTTGCCATATCTTCCGGTGTTTCATCATATTTTCCGAAAGCATTCGGAAGACCAGCGTTCGGATACGCCGAAACGTGGAATTCTGAATTGTGAGCCAAAGTTTCCAAATACGGTGTCAATTGATTTGCTCCCAAAGCACAGTTGAAACCGACACTTAATAAATTCAAATGCGAAACGGAGATTAAAAATGCTTCTGCCGTCTGTCCGCTCAACGTTCTTCCTGAAGCATCGGTAATCGTTCCTGAAACCATGATCGGGATTTTTATTCCTCTTTCATCCTGAAGTTCGTCGATGGCGAAAAGTGCTGCTTTTGCATTTAATGTATCAAAAATAGTTTCTACCAAGAGAATATCGGAGCCTCCTTCTAATAAAGCTTCACATTGTTGTTTGTAAGCGACTCTTAACTCTTCAAATGTAATGGCTCTGTAACCAGGATCGTTTACATCAGGACTTAAGCTTGCCGTTCTGTTCGTTGGACCGATAGAACCTGCTACAAATCTTGGTTTATCAGGATTTTGAGCCGTGAATTCATCACAAACTTTTCTTGCTATTTTTGCAGATTCATAGTTCAGTTCATAAACTAAATCCTCCATATGATAATCGGCCATCGCAATGGTAGTTCCTGAAAACGTATTGGTTTCAATAATATCTGCTCCAGCTTCGAGATATTTTCTGTGAACTTCTTCAATCGCCTGAGGCTGTGTTAATGACAACAGATCATTATTTCCTTTTACCGGATGTTCCCAATCTTTGAAACGCTCACCACGATAATCTTCCTCTTCGAATTTGTATCGCTGAAGCATCGTTCCCATCGCTCCGTCAAGAATTAAAATTCTTTCGGATAATGCTTTGTATAATTGTTCTGAATTTTTCATTTTTATTTATTTTTCATCGTTGAATTAATCCAATGCCTGCTTCAAATCTGCAATAATGTCATCCACATTTTCCAAGCCAACAGAGCAACGAACCAAACCTGCTGTAATTCCAACTTCATTTCTTTCTTCGCCTGATAATTTGGAATGCGTTGTAGAAGCCGGATGCGTAACAATTGTTCTTGTATCGCCAAGATTTGCAGAAAGTGAACACATTTTAATCTTATCTAAAAAGTTTCTTCCGCCTTCAATTCCGCCTTTGATTTCGAATGCTACGATATTTCCGCCTAATTTCATCTGCTTTTTCGCCACTTCATAGCTTGGATGAGATTTTAAGAAAGGATATTTTACCAATTCTACATTTGGATGGCTTTCTAAAAACTCAGCCACTTTTAAAGCGTTTTCACAGTGCTTTTCAACACGAATCGCTAAAGTTTCTAAACTTTTAGATAAAACCCAGGCATTGAAAGGTGACATTGCAGGGCCTGTATTTCTTGCGAAAAGATAAATTTCTCTAATTAAATCTTCTCTTCCGACTGCTACTCCACCCAAAACACGACCTTGCCCGTCGATTAATTTTGTAGCAGAGTGAACAACAATATCTGCTCCGTATTTGATCGGCTGTTGCAAATACGGTGTTGCAAAACAGTTATCTACTATGAAAATTAAATTATGCTTCTTGGCAATCTGTCCGAAAAATTCTAAATCCAACACTTCAATTGCAGGATTTGTAGGTGTTTCCAGATATAAAATTTTCGTGTTTGGCTGAATGTATTTTTCTACATTTTCAGCGTCTTCTGCTTTGAAATAGGTGGTTTCAATATTCCATTTCGGGAAATATTTGGTGAACAAAGTGTGTGTCGAACCAAAAACCGATTGACAACTCACGATATGATCTCCTGCATTTAACAGTGTAGCAAAAGTTGAATAAATAGCTGCCATTCCAGTTGCGAAAGCATATCCTGCCTCTGCGCCTTCCATTTTGGCAATTTTATCTGTAAATTCCGTTACATTCGGGTTTGAAAACCTACTGTAAAGATTCTTAGATTTTTCTTCTGCAAAGCTCGCCCTCATATCTTCTGCATCCTGAAAAATAAAGCTGGACGTCAAGTATAAAGGCGTTGAATGTTCATCAAACTGAGTTCTTTCAGTCTGGGTTCTTATCGCGAAGGTTTCAAAATTTTCCATATAGTTTTAAATTGTAGTAATGTATGAGTTTAGCAATATAATAATGAGATGCTTCGACAAGCTCAGCATGACAATAATAATCAATACTACCCAACTTCTACATTATTAAATTGTTATATTAATTTATTTTTTTTCACTTAGTCTTAAAATATCTCCGAAAACACCTCTTGCCGTCACTTTTGCTCCGGCTCCGGCTCCCATGATAACAATTGGGTTTTCACCATAGCTTTCCGTATAGATCTCGAAAATTGAATCCGAACCTTTCAGCTGTCCTAAGGCGGAAGTTGCAGGCACAGAAACTAATTTCACATCAAGCTCCCCTTTTTCTTTTTGAAGATCTCCGTGAAGATCTCCAACATATCTTAACACGTGTCCCGGCTCTTGATTGTCTTTAATTTTCTGATATTCTTCATCCAATTCTTCCAACCTGGAAAGGAACTCTGATTTTGAAACTGATAGCAGACTTTCAGGGACTAAATTCTGGATATTGATATCTTCAAATTCATTGATTAAATCCAGTTCTCTTGCCAGAATCAATAATTTTCTCGCTACATCATTTCCTGATAAGTCTTCTCTTGGATCCGGCTCTGTATATCCTTTTTCCAACGCTTCATTGATAATGGTTGAAAATTTATCGTTTCTCAAAGAAAAATTATTGAAAACATAACTCAGTGTTCCTGAAAAAACTCCTTTAATTCTTGTAATATTTTCTCCTGAAAGATGTAATAATTTGATAGTATCGATTAAAGGTAAACCAGCCCCAACATTGGTTTCGTACAGATACTGTTTTTTATTTTTCTCTAATGCTTTTCTTAAACTTCTATAGTTTGTAATCGGAAGTGTATTATAGATTTTATTGGATGAAACAATGTCGAAACCGTTATCTACAAACACATCGTAATGTTTCACAAAGTCTTTACTGGCCGTGTTATCTACCATCACCAAGTTTTCCAGATGATGCTCTTTTGCATAGTTGATAAGTCCTTCTACACTAGATTCTGTTTGAGAGTAATTCACTTTCTGTCTCCAGTCGCTTCCAAAACCGCCTTTGTTTAAAGCCATTTTTTTAGAATTGGCAATTGCAACGATTTTCAACTGTAATCTTTTTCTCGTTAAAATATCATGTGAAGAATCCAGGATTTGTTCTACTAAGGTTCCACCTACATTTCCGTGTCCGATTAATGCTAAATGTACTACTTTCGGTTTTCCATAGATTTCAGTTTCTACAATATTTTTTGCAATTTCGGTCTGGTTATCGGTTACCACTATATTTACTCTTCCTGCAGATGCAATTTGGTTTAACAGCAATGGGAAAATTTTGTTTCTTTGAAGCTCGGAAAGGATTTTATTGTAATTTTCAGATACAAATCCGATCACTGCTACATTATTGATATTGTAGATATTACTTACCGTTCCTTTTGCCTTTTCATTTTTAAATTCTTCAGTAAGAACACGTACTGCATCTTCTGCATCATTTTCATCTACCAAAACAGAAATTCCATTCTCAATCGCCTGTTGAGAAATCACTCCTACACTTATCCCCGCATCATTCAGCACTCTGAAAATTCTGGAATCCACTCCAATCTGTCCAAGGAAGTCTTTGCCCTCAAAATTTACCAATGCTTTGTTTCGATAGATGTTTATAATATCTGATGTTGTCATATTTTCAGAATAGGTTTTATTATATTATTTAGTTGTTTGTACTCCATTAAAAAGGCATCATGCCCATGAATTGATTGTATCTCGTGATAGAAAACATTTCCTTTTTTTGATTTCAGCCTTTCAAAGCACATTCGGATCTCCGATGCCGGAAAAAACAGGTCTGTATCTACTGAGATCAGGTGCATTCGTGCTTCTATTTTTTCCAGTTTTGGTTCATCAGCATTAATATTCATCAGTAAATGGTTCATCAGCTTATATGATTTTAAACTAAATCTTTCGTTTAATGAATTTCCATGATAAACAAGCCAGTCTTCTGACTCTAATCGTTGTTTTTCCTGATTATATTTGTTTTGAAATCTGTCATTTAAAGATTCTGGTGTTCTGTAACAAAGCATCGCATGGATTCTGGCTTTCTGCAAAGGTTCATTACTCTGATTTAATAAGAATTTCTGAACCAGACATTGCGCATGAAGCCAGTCGTGAGTTTTAAAATCGCAGGCAATAGGAATAAAGATTTCGGTCAAATATGGGTTTTTCACCAGCATTTCCCAACCGATTCCTCCCCCTAAAGAGCCTCCAATAATGGCGTGTAAACTTTTAATATTTAAGATTTCAAGACCCTGTAAAAAGATATTAGCAATATCTGAGGACGTGAAATCTTCATATTCATCAATAAAAAAATCATCGTAACCGTTTCCGGGAATATTGAAACACAGAACTGTATAGGTATTCGTATCAATAACCTGACTTTCTCCAATCAATTGTTTCCACCATCCGTTCTCACCTGAAACATTGGAATTTCCGGTTAACGCATGGTTAACTAAAATGATCGGTGCTGAAAACAAGTCTTTCCCAAAAAGCTGATAGCTCAACGGGATATTGTATTCCTTTTGGGAATCTGTACGATACGAAAAATTAATATGTTTAAGTTCTGCTTTCAATTCTATTATATTTTAATACAATTGAAAATGCCACAGGAAATGGCTGAAAAGAACTTCAGTAAGTTATCTGTCCAAAAATAAATTTGGTAGAACGTAGCACCTTCTTTGCTTTCGCAAAGGGTTGCTAAGGTTTCACAGGGTCTAATCCCTCAACCTTTCTTGATAACATTTTCAATATTTGAATGAACGAATGGTGCAAAGGTATAACATTTCTTTTATATATTAAAATAAATTATTTTAAAGCTTGGAAACCTCATTAAATAAAGGCTTACCTGTGAATATTAAATTTTATTCAGATTCGGGATGTTGGAATTTTTTCTCAAAAAAACTACCTTCGTATTGAAAAATGCTGAGTATGATTGCTGAAAAACAAAGATTAAAAGATACCAACTGGAAAAACTGGGGTCCATATGTAAGCAACCGACAATGGGGAAATGTACGTGAAGACTACAGCTCCAATGGTGATGCATGGAATTTCGCCAATCATGACGCCGCAGAAAGCTATGCGTACCGTTGGGGAGAGGAAGGAATTGCCGGAATCTCCGATGTAAAACAGCTTTTATGTTTTGCCTTTTCTTTCTGGAATAAGAAAGACCGAATTGTAAAAGAACGTCTCTTCGGATTGAGCAATCCTGAAGGGAATCACGGGGAAGATATCAAAGAAATTTTTTATTATCTGGATAATACACCTACTCACAGCTATATGAAGATGGTGTATAAATATCCTATCAATGCCTTTCCGTACGATAAAATCCGGTCAGAGAATGCTAAGAGAAGTAAAAAGGAACCTGAATACGAAATTATTGATACCGGAATTTTCGATAAGGATGAATACTTTGATATCTTCATTGAATATGCCAAAGCGGATCATAATGATATTTTAGTAAGAATTACAGTTTGTAACAGAAGTGAGATCAGCGCTCCGATCGTCATTGCACCAACAGTATGGTTCAGAAATAACTGGAAATGGGGATATAACACTTATAAAGCTCAATTAAATGCAGCGAATGACGGAAGTATCAGTATCAATCATGACAGTATTTCCATCAAAAAGTTTTATTCAAGAAACGATAATGTACAAAGCGTTTTTTGTGAGAACGAAACCAACAATCCGAAACTATACGGAACGCCTTACCCCGGAAACACTTATTTCAAAGACGGGATCAATGATCATATCATCTATGGTAGTAATACCGTAAATCCTGAAAAGACAGGAACAAAAGCTTCATTCCTAATCGATGAAACAATTGAAGCTGGAGCCTCTAAAACTTTTGATTTCAGACTTTCACCGAATAATCTGGATGAACCGTTTGACCAGTTTGATCAAATCTTCGATCTGAGAGTGGATGAAGCTAATGAATTTTATGATGAAATTCAGAGCGATGTTGTAAACGATGATGAAAAAAATGTACAAAGACAAGCTTTTGCAGGTCTGCTTTGGAACAAACAGTTTTATCACTACAATGTCGGAAAGTGGCTGAAAGGTGATCCTAATTTTGATGCTCCAAGAGATTTCAGCAATTATGTAAGAAATACGGAGTGGAATCATATGCATAATAAGGATATTATTTCTATGCCCGATAAGTGGGAATATCCATGGTATGCAACTTGGGATCTGGCATTTCACTGTGTTCCTTTTTCCATTATTGATGCTGAATTTGCAAAAGGACAGCTTCTTTTACTTACCAAGGAATGGTATATGCATCCGAACGGACAGCTTCCTGCTTATGAATGGAATTTAAGTGATGTAAACCCTCCTGTTCATGCATGGTCTTGTTTCCGTGTTTTTAAAATTGATGAAAAACAGAACGGAAAACCAGATCTTTTATTTTTAGAAAAGGTTTTCCAAAAGTTGCTTTTAAATTTCACATGGTGGGTCAACCGAAAGGATAAAAACGGTAAAAACATTTTCGGAGGAGGTTTTCTTGGCCTGGATAATATCGGTGCTTTTGACCGTAATATGGTTTTAAAGGATGGACAACATTTGGAGCAAGCCGACGGAACAAGCTGGATGGCAATGTATGCCTTAAATATGATGCGTATTGCTATGGAACTGGCTCAGTACTACCAAGTGTATGAAGATATGGCCATTAAGTTTTTTGAGCACTATCTTTATATTGCAGAAGCTATGGAAAATCTGGGTGAAGGTACAAAAGGCCTCTGGAATGAAGAAGACGGATTCTTCTATGACGTTCTTCAGCTTGGTAACGGTGACAGTGTTTCCTTAAGATTAAGAAGTATCGTGGGATTGATTCCATTGTTTGCGGTAGAAATTGTTGACCATAAATTATTGGAAAATATGCCCAACTTTACTGCAAGAATGGATTGGATCCTAAAAAATAAACCTGAACTTACCAAACTTGTTTCTCACTGGGACGAAGAGGGACAAGGAAGGAAACACCTCATGAGTATTCTCCGTAAAAACAGATTAACAAAGGTTTTAACAAGAATGCTTGACGAAAAGGAATTTTTAAGTCCCTATGGAATTCGTGCCATGTCAAAAGTATATGAAGAAAACCCTTTTGTTTTCTCAGTTCATGGCGTTGAAAATGTAGTATATTATACCCCTGCAGAAAGTGACAGCCGAATGTTTGGTGGAAACAGCAACTGGAGAGGCCCGATCTGGTTTCCTATCAATTTCCTGATTGTGGAAAGTTTACAGCGTTTTCATTATTATTATGGAAACAGCCTCAAAGTAGAGCTTCCAACCGGAAGTGGCGATAAAAGGAATCTTGATGAAGTTGCTCAGAATATAAGCCACAGATTATGTTCTATTTTCTTAAAGGATGGTAGCGGACAGCGTCCTTTCAATGGAGGCAATGCAAAATTTAATTTTGACGAAAACTTTAGAGATTATATCACCTTTTTTGAATATTTCCATGGTGACAATGGTCGTGGAGTCGGTGCATCACACCAGACAGGGTGGACTGCAACGGTTGCGAAACTGTTGAAACCTAGATTAATGTAAATAAATCAGGGTATTAGAACCGAACACAATGTTCAAATTCTAATACCCTAAAATATTTTAATCGTATTCTAATGAGTAACCTGTTCTCCGTTTACAAAAACTTCGTACCCAATTTCTACATTAGGCTCTAATGTTTTAGAAACAGAACAATATTTTTCAAAAGATAATTGCGCCGCTTTCAGTGCTTTTTTAGGATCAATATTTCCCTCCAATAAAAATTTCACTTTAATCGCCTTGAATGGTTTTGCATCTTCAACAGGAACACGTTCTCCTTCAACCTCAGCTTTAAAACCGGTAATTTCCTGTCTCTGTTTTTTCAGAATAGAAACTACGTCAATTCCGCTGCATCCTGCAACGGCCATCAAAACACTTTCCATAGGAGAAACTCCTTTTGCTCCGGGCTGAGAAGTATTATCCAGTAAAATTGAATTCCCTTGTGAGTTGGTACATTCAAATAAAAAATCGTCGTTGAGTCTCTTAAGTGTTATTTTCATTATTCTTTTTCGCTTTTTACAAAATTACAAAATCCCTCTCGCTTTTATCTCAAGATACTTATTGATCACATCGATATTTAAGTTTTCGGGAAGCGTATATACCGAATAAATCCCATATTTTCTAAGCTCCTGAATGATTAATTTTTTCTCGAACTCAAATTTCTCAGCAACAATTTCATCATAGATCTCCTGCATATTTTCAGGATTCTTATGCATCAGTGTCTGGATTTCTGAATTTTTAAAGAACACGACAACCAGCAAATGGTTTTTAGCAATCCCACGAAGGTATTTGAGCTGCCTGTTCAGTCCGTCCAATGTTTCAAAATTGGTAAACAGTAAAACTAAGCTTCTTTGATTGAGTGAAAATTTCACATCCTGATATAATCTGTTGAAATCGCTTTCAAAAAAATCTGTTTTAACGTTATATAGAGCTTCAGAAATTTTCTTGAGCTGTCCTGATTTATTATCTGCAGCTACTCTGTTTTCTGTTTTCTTAGAAAAAGTCATCATTCCTGCGCGGTCTCCTTTTTTCAGAATGATATGAGATAAAGCCATCGTCGCGTTGATAGAATAATCCAAAAGGCTTAATCCGTTAAATGGCATTTTCATCGTCCTTCCTTTATCAATCAGCATAAAAATACGTTGTGCTTTTTCATCCTGAAACTGATTTACCATCAATCGATTAGCTTTAGAAGTAGCTTTCCAGTTAATAGTTCTTACATCATCTCCGGGAACATATTCTTTGATCTGCTCAAATTCCATAGTATGTCCCAGCTTTCGTATTTTTTTGATTCCCCCCAATAAAAACTCGTTTTGAAGTGCCATCAATTCATATTTTCTCAAATGAATAAATGAAGGATAAGAAGGTAACATGGCATCTTTCTGAAAGGTAAATCTTTTGGCAACTAAACCTAAAGGTGAAGAAACAAAAATATTTAAAGCACCAAAACTGTATTCCCCTCTTTCTTTAGGTTCTAAAATATATTGAAAAAATGAATTTCTGCCCACTTCAATACTTTTTTCGATCATGAAATCTCTTTTCTGAAACTGAAAAGGAATCTCATCGATGACTTTTACATGAATTTTAAATCCGTAATTGTTTTTAATATCAACTTTCACAGGATTTTCATCACCATTGGATAATTTCTCCGGCAATATTCTCTGCGACTGAACTCCTTCCTTTCTGTTAAAAACAAGCAGATAGTCTACCATCACCGCCAGAAAAACGATCAACAGCAAAGCATGCGCAACCATCATCAAGAAGGGAAAGAAAAATGCAAAAACATAGATGATCCCCACTCCGATGAGCGCAAAGAAAAAACGTGTATTGATGTATAGGTTTTTCATTCTTTTAGGTTGCAGGTCTTAGATTTTAGAGATTAAAAGTCATGGAACCTATTAATTTAATTTTTCAGAAATTTATAAATCTTGATTCTTAATTCTCTATCTAGGAATCTCTATTCCCTCTAAAATTTGTCGGATAATTTCATCAGCAGTTAAGCCTTCCATTTCTCTTTCAGGCGAAACGATAACTCTGTGCCTTAATACCGCGTAGCTTGCTTCTTTGATATCTTCCGGAGTTACGAAATCTCTTCCTCTCAGTGCCGCAAAAGCTTTTGAAGCCGTTAATAATGCTAAACTCGCTCTTGGAGAAGCTCCCAGATATAAAAACTGGTTTTCTCTGGTATTGATGATGATTTTAGCAATATATTCTATCAACTGAGATTCTACGATGATTTCTTTGACAAGCTGTTGATAATTTTTAAGCTGTTGAGCCGTAATCACACGTTCTACAACATCCGTCTTATCTTCTTTTTTACTTTCATGCTGATTTTTTATGATCGCAATTTCCTGTTCAAGATTCGGATATCTTACATTGATCTTAAAAAGAAAACGATCCAGCTGAGCTTCAGGAAGTCTGTACGTACCTTCGTGTTCAATAGGGTTTTGAGTAGCAACAACTAAAAAAGGTTCATCCATCGTATAACGGATTCCGTCCATGGTGATCTGTCTTTCTTCCATTACTTCAAAAAGAGCCGACTGCGTTTTCGCCGGTGATCTGTTGATCTCATCGATCAGAACAAAGTTGGAGAAAATTGGGCCTTTTTTAAATTCAAATTCTGAATTTTTCACACTGAAAACAGAGGTTCCCAAAATATCTGAAGGCATCAGATCCGGAGTAAATTGAATTCTGCTGAAATCTACATCAATGGTTTTTGCCAGTAATTTTGCCGTAATGGTTTTTGCCACTCCCGGAACACCTTCTATAAGAACATGACCATTTGATAAGAGAGCAGCCAAAAGATGCTCTATCATGTCTTCCTGACCGACAATTACTTTAGCGATTTCAGTTTTTACTTTCTCTAAACTTGCTCGAAGTTCGATCATGTCTATACGAGACTGAAAATCCCCTTCTCTCTTTTCAAGATCTACAGCAGGCTGATTGTCTAAATTTGGGTTTTCAAAATTATCCATACTATTATGTTTTTCAATCTGATACTATAACCGTTAGCAATAAGATTCTTCGCTTTGCTCAGAATGACAACTATATTATCAGATTATTAGATTGTTATATTTTAATGATTTCATCCAATAGCTTATTCATTCTCACAAGATCCTCCTTCATCACACTGGAATAAGGGTCCTGTCCTTTCTTGATAAGCTTAATTGCTTCTTCAATCATTTCTACAGGTTTCCCGGTTTTTAAATGAAGCTTTTTAGCAAAATCCTCATCCAGATTCTGAGTATCAATTAAAAGGTCAAGTCTTACTTTATTTAAAAAATATTGGGCTTTTTTTGCCATCATATCATGAAAATCCCCTTCCTGAAGATATAAATTACCGATACTTTTTACAAATTCTGCAGATGTATTTTTCAAAGGCTCTATGATTGGGACTATTCTCTGTTTTCTTTTCGCATTAAAGAATATAAATAATACCAAACCTCCTAAGAATACCCACCAAGCATATTTGAGTGCCGGTTTTGACAGGATAAATCTCATGAAGAACCGAGATTCTTTTGTATTGCTTTCTACAAACCAAAGCGTATCTCTATCCTTAAGATAAGAAAATACATCCTGAAAATATTTTACATTTCCCTTTTTCAGCAGATAATAATTAGTGAGGAATAATGGTTCACAATGCACATAAAAAGTACCTTTCCCGAATTTTGCTTTAATGAAATTTGCCTGATCTGAGTTATTTTTTTCTACCGTCTTACCCAGAACCTCAACTCCGGGTTTTATATAAGAAAAGCCTCTTCCTGAAGGAAATTTATCTAAGTGGATAAAATCTCCCTGATATTTTTTATCAGTGAGTTTTAAATAATTTTCTTCTTCAAAAGAAATTTGCGAGTCATAATAACCTATACTGTCTGAAATCTGTTTCGGGAGCCGACTTACAATGATCATCGCATCAGAACCTTTGGAAACCTGATCCATTATTTTTTTCCAGGATTCCATGTCTATTTCGCTTTCAACGATGAGAATATTATGAGCGGGTTTATTTTTATTCTGATTGTAAAATTCATAAGCTGAAACATCAACTTTCTTCAGTTTCCCTTTAAAGAGGTCTTTACTTTCATGGTTGAAGACGAATAATCCGAAAGGAGATTTTTCCTCCACATCAAAATTCTTACGCCAATCTGTAACTTCTTTTTTGTTTACTTCAAGCAATGCCAATATCACCATAATAATGATGAATACCAAGGCATATATTTTGAAAGTCTTGTTCATTTTTTCTAAAATTAATTACAGTTTGAAAGATTGATATTGCTGCTTGAATCTGAAATAATCTTCTTTATCAATTCCGAATTCTCCATACCACACATAATCGAAGATATAAGACAGTTTTGAGAACTCCTTTTTCAGATTGGGCTCTTTCAGTTCTGTTACGTAATCTTTATTGGTTTTTTCAGGATTCCAGACGATAATTTTTCTGTCACTTAACTTTTTTAAAATATATAGAAACTGATATCGAATGGCAGAACGGTATTCTCCATTGTTTTCAAATTGAGCAATACTTTCCGGAAAATTGATCTCATGAATGTTTTCATGAAGTTCTTTCTCAGCAATATCCAGCTTCTTATTTTTTCTGCCGAAAATAAAACTGCCGTCTTTCCCCAATAAATATTTAATAATAAAATACAATAGAAAACCTACCAAAATAATGGCAAACAAACGAATTAAAACATCTGTGAATTTTGCAGAATTGCTGAAGCTTGTTTTTCCAAAAATACTTTCTATCAATCTGATGATTTTCCGCTGAAGCTTTTCCCAGAAAGATTCTCTGGGTTTTGATACAGAATAGTCAAATTCATTTCCTTTATATCTCGACTGGATATTTTCTTTAATTTTTTTGGGATATACTGTATTTTCCGTGATCGGTGTTTTCAACAGTACGGAATCTGCACGATTCATCCCTTTATAATGTTCCTCACTTAAAGAATCCACCACTACAGTCTCAATTGTAGTCGGTGTTTTGCTTTCCTGTGCAAAAGAAAAGCCTGTCGTAATAAAAAGAAGAAAAAGAATGAGTTTATTCATTAATTCCGATCGTATCAATTTCTGCCAATTCTACTTTCTGATGAAGATCTGTTCTGCTGTCATAATACATCAATCCTGCATTCACATAAAGCATATTTGAAGTAAAAAACGAAACCAGTAATGACATGCCGTAAAGTATAAAAAATACCACTCCAAATCCGCCACTAAAAGGATTCTGTTCAAAATTACCATCCGGAGCTGTAGTAGATAATGCAGCAAAAAATATAACCATCGGAATCGCAGTAAAGATCATCGAAATGATGTACAAAATAATCGAGATGATAATTGTGCTTCCCCAATATTTCCAATAAGGAGAGCCTTCTCTTGCATTAGGGTACGAAAACTGCGCTCGTATCGAATAGCTCAGACTTTCAAAGAAACCTCTTGATGTATTGAAATAATCGTACATTAAAAATGTAATGACATTAAACAATGTAGGTCCCACAAAAAGCATAATAAAAATACCTATAATAAGAAAAACCAACACATAGGAAATCCCCATAAGGATAAGAGATAAAGGCGTGACAATAAAAGTCATCCCTAAACATAAGATGATTATTTTCTTGAAATTTCTTTTAAAATCACCCAAAATATCATCGGTTCTGATCTTACTTTCACCGGCTGCCAATCTTTTCAGGTAAAAAACCGGGTAAAGATAGTTGATGATCATCAGGATCATAAACAGTATAAATGTAATAATTCCGGTCGCAAAAAACATCCCGAAATTATTCTGAAAATAATTTTCGAAGTAATAACTCTGTCCACTCATATTCGACCCTAAAACCTGGCCAAAAAGTTCTTTAAAGCCGAAAATAAAAACGACTACCATCAAAATAAGAAGCAGGCCGTTCAGTAAAATATAATTTTTGAAATAATTTTTACCATAAAGCTTAAAGAAAGAAAAGCTGTCACTTATAAATGTTCCGAAATCTCTTTTTTTATAGAACTGCATCATGTATGTGTTTATTAATTTTTTTATTTACAATATACGGGTAAACGAAATAATATCCTCCTATGATTGCCAATGATCCCAAAATGATGATAATATTTAAAATCAAAGGCATCTTTAAAGCATGCCTGGTTACATATCCCTCAATAATCCCGGCACATATCGTAAAAGGAACTGTGCTCAGAAATATTTTAAAAGAATCTCTGAACCCTATTTTACAGGAATTGAATCTTGAAAGCGTTTTCGGAAACAAAATCGAGGCTCCTAAAATCAGGCCACACATTGCTTCAACCACCATAGAGAAAATTTCAAAGACTCCGTGAAGCCAGATCCCTCTCGCACTATCCCGTAAAGCTCCGTATTCTGAAAAGAAATACTGAAAAGACCCCAACATAATACTGTTCGACAATAAGGCAAACAAAGTTCCCACACCGCCAAAAATCCCATACAAATAAAGCTTTGCTCCCACTCCGATATTATTGAAAATAATACCGATAGTACTTCCCCATGTGGAGCCACTCTGGTAAACTCCCACCGCATTTCCTTTCTTTATATTTTCGATGGTCATGTTGACATAGTCTTCTCCCAAAATGATATTAGCAAAGTCTTTATCATAAATGGCTGAAACCACTCCCATCGCAGTAAAAAGAATAAAAAAGAGAAAAGCATACAAAAGATATCTTCTGTATTGAAAGACCAAAAGAGGAACTTCGGTTTTGAAGAAATACATGATACGGTTTTCTTCTACTCTTTTCGTTTTGTAAATTTTCTGGTAAATCTGGGAAGAGAGGTGATTTAAATAAACCGTAGTATTACTTTTGGGATAGTAAGTCTGTGCAAAAGAAAGATCATTGATGAGATTAATATACAGCGAAGAAAGGTCATCAGGATTTTTTTTAATTTTCCCCTGAATAACCTGCTCAATTCCCAACCATTTTTCTTTATTTTGTTTAATGAAATAAACTTCTCTCATAATTGTAAGGCTAAAATAATAAAAAATATGTCTCAAATTGCGATTAATACCTCACAAAATGTCAATATTAATTTTAATATTGCGAGCGTGGGCGAAAGGATGCTTGCTTTTATCATCGACCTGCTGATAAAAATTGCTTATGTGATCGTTATCTTTTATTTATTTTTCAACGTTTTGGATTTAGGTTATTTATTGGATGGTCTCGATCAATGGTCTCAAATGGCAATTTATATCGCCATTACTTTTCCGGTTTATATTTACCCGTTGGTATTGGAGAGCCTTATGGAAGGGCAGACTCCAGGAAAAAGAGCCTTAAAAATAAGAGTGGTAAAAATTGATGGTTACCAGGCAAGTTTTGGGGATTATCTCATCCGTTGGGTATTCAGAATTGTAGATACTTTATTTGTCGGAATAATTGGTATTATTTCTATGGTTATTTCCAAAAACAATCAACGTCTGGGAGACATCGCCTCAGGAACAGCTGTTATTTCGCTTAAAAACAGCATCAACATTTCCCACACCATTCTGGAAAATATCCATGAAGATTATATTCCGTCTTTTCCGCAAGTAATTGCTTTAAGCGACAATGATATGAGAATCATTAAAGACAACTATCAAAAGGCATTAAGAATAGACGACAGACACATCATTAATAAGCTTTCTGAAAAAATCAAAAGCATTCTAAAGCTGGAAACAGATCCGAAGATGACCGAAAGACAGTTTATCGGAATTATTATTAAGGATTATAATTATTATACCGGAAAAGATAGTTAGCTAGCTTTTAATTTACTTTTGAAATCCACAAGTAAAGCGAATTGACCATTCCCAATCCATATTCTTTCTTGATCTACATCAAAACACCGTCGGTGTGGTTTTTGTACTTTTACGTATCATTAAAACTTAGATTATGAGATTCGAAAACAATCAATCAGGAAACGGCGGAGTCATTACTTTAAATAATGAGATTAAAGAAATCGGAAGATTAACCTACACTATTTTCCCGGAAGAAAGCAGATTTATCATTTCTTTTGTTCTGGTTCACCCTGAATTTGAAGGTCGTGGAATGGGAAAATTCCTAGTAGAAGAAGCCATTAAATTTGCAAGAGAAAACAACTGGAAAGTTTATCCTCATTGCTCTTATGCAAGATCCGTGATGATGAGAATGAATGATGTGGAAGATGTTTTTTTAAAGAACTAAAACCTCGTTCACCAAAATCTCTTCAATATTGTCCGGATAATTTACTTTCAGGTGTTGATCGTCATTCACCCATTTTTCTATTTCTTCAAGCTGTAGAACTTTTGAATTAGGAATTCCCATTTTATCCAGTGCGCAAGCATTACACTCTTGTTCATATTGATTATGAATAGGGATAACGAATAATTTCTTGTCCATAAAAAGAGCTTCAGCCGGACTTTCAAAACCTGCATTGCAAAGAATTCCGTCACAGTTTTCAAAAGATTGCAAATACTGAATTTCATCAATCGGGAAAACCTCAACATTATTTTCTCTGAACTGCAATTGAGTATATTTAGAAAAAACCTTCCATTCTACAGGAATCTGTTTTAAAACTTTAATAATATTTTCGTCTGAAAAACTGGGAAGATAAACTAAGTAAAATCCTTTCTTATCCGGATTAAGGTTTCTTATTTTCCTTCTGATAACAGGCTTTTTAATTTGTGGATGATAGTTTTCAAAATGAAATCCTATTCTTCGGTCACTTGGAACATAATATTTCAAAACCAATTCTCCTACGAAACCCTTCTTTTCAGGTTTAGGGGTTTCTTTGAACAACATTGAAGCCTGATGACTAAGTTCAACCATAGGAAGCTTTCTCAGTTTACAAGCCCAGCCTGTTAAAGGCTCATAATCATTGATGATTAAATCATATTGCGACAGTTCAATTTCTCTGATCGTTTTTATCGCTTTATAAAAATCATTATCAAAAAACGTTTTTTTATATGACAAACCACCCGTTTTATCATACAACAAAGAAATACCCTTATATTGAAAATTAACATCAAAATCAGCCTTTAATTGTGACTGATGTCCGCTGATCAAAGTATCAACCTGTGCGTATTTTTTTAAGATAGGAACAATCTCCTGTGCTCTTGCCACATGTCCGTTTCCTGTTCCCTGAAATGCGTATAATATTTTCATTGAGAAAAATTGGTTACCAGTTTCAAAAGCTCTTCATTAGGAATATCCTGAATTTCTTCTGTTTCGTCATCTGCAAGCAAATGTTTGTGTTCTTCGTAGTAAAAGATCTTCCATTCATTATCGTTATACTCCAAAGCAGAAAGATTTTCTATCCAGTCGCCGGAGTTAAGATAAGTACAGGATCCCTTTTTATTTACTACTTCACGAATCTGAGGCTGATGAATATGTCCGCAAACCACATAATCATAATGATTATCAATAGCCAGTTCGGAAGCCGTTAATTCAAAATCTCCAATATACTTGACCGCTTTTTTTACATTATTTTTAATTTTTTTTGAAAACGAATATTTTTCCTTACCCATTTTCTCTAAAAACCAATTTACGATATTATTGATTATAATCAGCAGATCATACCCTTTTCCGCCCAGTTTGGCAATCCATTTGGAATGCTGCACCGATGCATCGAAGACATCGCCATGAAAAATCCAGGTTTTTTTATTATTGATATTTAAGCAGATTTTATTACAGACCTTCAATTTACCCAATTCAAAATCTGTAAACTTCCGGAACATTTCATCGTGGTTTCCGGTAATATAGAATACTTCTGTATTTCTTGTGGCCAAAGAAAGGATTTTCTTGATGACCTTTAAATGAGGTTTAGGAAAGTAAGACTTTTTGAACTGCCAAATATCAATGATATCTCCATTCAAAACTAAAGTTTTAGGCTGAATAGAATTCAGATATTTTAGTAATTCTTTAGCCTTACATCCATAAGTCCCCAAATGAACATCCGAAATGACAACCAACTCAATGTTTCTCTTCATAGATGATTTTATGCAAAGAAACTAATTGAAAATTAACTGTATATGAATGCTATGTTATTTTTTATAGAGAGTTCATTAACTCTTCTGTAATTTCCATGTTGTGATATACGTTTTGTACATCATCATCATCTTCGAAACGCTCGAGCATTTTCATATTTGCCTTAAACTGCTCTTCGTTTACTTCTTTTGTATTATTTGGAATTCTTTGTAATTCTGCGCTTTTTGCTTCTATACCCAATTCATCCAATTTATGAGACAAAGATCCGAAATCTTCAAACGCAGTCGTAATCATTACTTCTTCTTCATCTTTCTCTACATCTTCTGCTCCACCGTCAATCATTTCCATTTCAAAATCATCCCAATCCATTTTAATTTGAGATAAATCGATTGTGAAAATTCCTTTTCTGTCAAAAATGAATGCTAATTCACCATTTTTCCCAAGGTTTCCATCAAACTTGTTGAAAATAGCTCTTACATTCGCAACTGTTCTTGTAGTATTGTTTGTAGTACATTCTACAAAAAAAGCGACACCACCCTGTCCGTATCCTTCATATGTAATTTCTTCATAGTTTTCCGCATCTGCCCCACTTGCTTTTTTAATAGCTCTCTCCACATTATCTTTTGGCATATTAGCTCCTTTCGCATTCTGAATGCATCTTCTTAGTGCAGGATTCGATTCAGGATCAGCTCCACCAGCCTTAACCGCTAAAGCAATATCTTTACCTATTTTAGAAAATGTTTTAGCCATTTTATCCCATCTGGCCATTTTAGAAGCTTTTCTATATTCAAACGCTCTTCCCATTTTTATTTTAAATTTTCCACAAAATTAATTAAAAGTCAACGAAAAAAAAATACCCCCAAAAAATTGGAGGTATTTATTATTCAGAAAAATAAATTATTTTTTCTTTTTCTTAGCTGGAGCTTTTTTAACAGCTTTTTTAACTGGCTTAGTAGCTACAACGATATCGTTTTTCTTATAAGTTTCCCAATCTGCACCGGAGATTGCTCTTACAATAACTTTTCTATCAGCTTGTCTTTCCGCATCTGAAGCAGTTGCAGGAACTGTAGCCTCTTGAGAACCGATACCGATAGACTTAAGAGTGTTAGGGTTGATACCTCTAGCTTCTAAAGCAGAAACTACAGCAGCAGCTCTTTGTCTTGATAAGTTCAAGTTATAAGCAGCAGAACCTTTAGCATCTGTCATACCTACTACTAGGAAGTTAGCTTCATCAGCTTCTTTGATAATTCTAGCAGCTGTATCTAACTTACCGCTTGATTCTGGTCTGATTGTAGCCTTGTTGAAATCAAATAAGATATCTTTCAATGTCTCGTTGATTTTCACTACTGGCGGTTCAGCTGGTTTAGGACAACCGTTGTATTCTGGTAATCCAGGAACTGTAGGACAAGCATCATCTTTATCTAAGATACCATCACCATCTGTATCTGGCCAAGGACAACCGTTGTTTTCAGCAGGACCTGCTACTGTAGGACAAGCATCATCTTTGTCGATAATACCATCACCATCTGTATCTGGCCAAGGACAACCGTTATTTTCTACCGGACCAGCAACATCTGGACACTGATCGTCTTTATCTGGAATACCATCACCATCTGTATCAGGACATCCTTGGAACTCTGGTAAACCTGGTGTATCTGGACAAAGATCATCTTTATCTAAGATACCATCTTTATCTCTATCTCTGTTACCAAATCTAAAGTTCAAAGATGCTGAAGCTTGCCAGAAGTTAGCATAATTTGCTTTATCTCCAGGAGTTGAAACGTAATCTCCTTGAACTCCTAAACCGAAGTTTTTAGTTACCCAGAAATTAACACCTGCACCTGTAGAAACTGTAAAGTGATTAGCTTTACCATTCTCGTTACCATTATCTCCGTTTGCAACAACTACTCCATTAGCATCTGTTCTTGGGAAAGTAAGAGAAGTGTAGTCATGTCTTAAATAGTTAGCACCTACTCTTAAATATGGGTCGAACCAAGATTCTTCATTCCATAAAAGACCTGCTGCTTTAGCCTGGAAACCAAGACCTGTCATCAACATGAATTCTTTACCCATGTTAAATCTCTTGTTCTCAACATTTCCAACAGAAGTCTGCCAGTCGATAACTAAACCTTTACCAATGTTTCTAGCTACAGTAAGCTTAGACAATGGTGGAGTAATAGAGAAGTTGTTCATATTGAACATTGTCTTCGTCAAATTATTAGCAGAGAACGTATTACTGAAGTTACCTCTTTGTGCCAAGTGGTTCTCCGCGTGAGCACCAACTCCGATCAACCAAGGGTTGTTGGTCGTCTGAGCGAACACAGTAGAAGCAACAGTAAGCGCCAATGCTGAAATTCCTAATTTTAGATTTTTCATAGAATTAAATGATTAAATAATTGATAATGCAAAATAAATATAATTTTTCTTTATATACAAAGTTTTTTAGATGATTTTTAACTTTTCTTTAATATTCTATCCAGGTTTCGTTTATTTTCTCTATCTTTTATGCTTTCTCTTTTATCAAACAGCTTTTTCCCTCTGCCTAAAGCAATTAAGACCTTTGCTTTTCCCTTGTCGTTGATATATAGCTTTAAAGGAATTATTGTATTTCCTGCATCCTTTAATTTTTTTTCAAGTTTTTGCAATTCTTTTTTGTGCAAGAGCAATTTCCGTTCCCTTTTTGTTTTATGATTATAAAAAGTTCCCAATTTATACTCATCAATCATCATATTAATAATATATAATTCCCTGTCAATAAACTGACAGAACGATTCTGCGATGGAAGCCTTGGATGAGCGCAAAGATTTTATTTCTGTACCTGTTAAAACCATTCCCGCTTCATATTCTTCAAGAATTTCATACTCGAATCTAGCTCTTCTATTTACTATATTGACTGTTTTTTCAATCTTCATTTTTAAAAATTCTTATAAGAAATTATAAAATTTAATATCGCTATACCAATCAATCATCAGGCCATACTCTGAACTTAGCGTATATATTAAATTTAATTGATGAAATATATAAAAAATACCCTATATTTAAAAACTTGACTATTACATTATTACGAAATACCCAAATTCTTTTCGTATTTTTGCGCCAAATTTACAAAACTATATGTTAACAGTATCTAACTTATCTTTACAATTCGGGAAAAGAGTTCTTTTTGACGAAGTAAACATTATGTTTACGAAAGGAAACTGCTACGGGATTATCGGAGCAAATGGTGCAGGAAAGTCCACATTCCTTAAAATATTAACAGGAAAGCAGGACCCAACAACAGGACACGTATCTTTGGAACCTGGAAAAAGAATGTCTGTTCTTGAGCAGGATCACTTTGCTTATGACCAATACACGGTACTTGAGGCTGTTTTGAGAGGTAACAAGAAATTATTCGAGATAAAAGAAGAGATGGACGCGCTATATGCGAAAGAGGACTTCTCTGATGAAGACGGGATTAAAGCCGGAGAACTAGGGGTAATCTATGATGAAATGGGAGGTTGGACTGCAGAATCTGATGCACAGACCATGCTTTCAAACGTAGGAATTACAGAAGATATGCACTGGCAAATGATGAGCGAGCTTGAAAACAAAGACAAAGTAAAGGTTCTTTTGGCTCAGGCGCTTTTCGGAAATCCGGATGTACTTATTTTGGACGAACCTACGAACGACCTTGATATTGATACCATTTCTTGGTTGGAAGACTTCTTGGCAGACTACGAAAATACAGTAATCGTTGTATCTCACGACCGTCACTTCCTAGACACGGTTTGTACGCACATCGGTGACTTGGATTATGCTAAACTTAATCTTTACACGGGTAACTACTCTTTCTGGTATCAGGCTTCTCAGTTAGCTACAAGACAAAGAGCTCAAGCTAACAAAAAAGCGGAAGAAAAGAAAAAAGAGCTTCAGGACTTCATCGCAAGATTTAGTTCAAACGTTGCAAAAGCAAAACAGGCTACTGCAAGAAAGAAAATGATCGATAAATTGAACATCGATGATATCAAACCTTCTTCAAGAAGATATCCGGCAATTATTTTCGAAATGGAAAGAGAAGCTGGAGATCAGATTTTAGATGTTAAAGGTCTTGAAAAAACAAAAGACGGAGAATTATTATTCTCAAACATCGATTTAAATCTTAAAAAAGGAGATAAAGTAGCTGTATTGTCTAAAAACTCATTGGCTATTACAGAATTTTTCGAAATTTTAGCAGGAAACGTTGAAGCAGATAAAGGAAGTGTTGCTTGGGGAGTTACTACAACTCAATCGCACATGCCTTTAGATAACACCAACTTCTTTCAGGAAGATTTGAGCTTGGTTGACTGGTTGAGACAATTCACGAAAAACGATGAAGAGCGTCACGAAGAATTTGTAAGAGGATTCTTAGGAAGAATGCTTTTCTCGGGCGATGAAGCATTAAAATCTTGTAAGGTGCTTTCAGGGGGTGAAAAAATGAGATGTATGTTCAGCAGAATGATGCTTCAGAAAGCAAATGTTCTTTTATTGGATGAACCTACAAACCACTTAGACCTTGAAAGTATCACAACATTGAACAATTCATTGTCCAACTTTAAAGGAAACATTTTACTGGCTTCTCATGACCACGAAATGCTTTCAACAGTCTGTAACAGGATCATCGAATTGACTCCAAACGGAATCATCGACAGAGAAATGACTTACGATGAATATCTTGCTGATAAAAAAGTAAAAGAATTGAGAGAAAAGATGTATTCTTAATATCTCAAGTCATATTAAATAAAAAATTCCTCAATATTAGTTTGAGGAATTTTTTATTTTAAAGTATTGATTTAATTATTTCGTCAGTTTAGCTTTAGGTAAAGAAACCGTTCCGGGATCCTTCCAAAGGCCATCTTTTTCAGCACGCTTTTTTACCGCTTCAGCTCTTTTATTGCTATCGGGGTGAGAGTTAAACATTTTCTCAAATCCTGTTTGCGCCTCTCCTCCTTCAGAAAGCAAAGCCAACTTTTTAAAAGCCGTGTAAGCTCCAACTACATTATATTTATTCGCTTTCATGAAATTGTAAGAATATACATCTGCTTCGGATTCTTGTTTTTTGCTGTGAGAGGCATCAAGGAAAGCATTAGCCATTTTTCCGATCTGACCGTCATTCAGAGTTGCCACAGTGTTTGACGCTGAAGAAGCAGCATCTAAAGCTGCCGCTTTTAAGTAGGCAGATTTCATGGCATCTTTTGTATCCTGATTCTTCACATGACCAATTTCATGACCGATTACAGCTAATAACTCTTCATCCGTCATAATATCCATTAACGATGAAAATACACGTACACTTCCGTCTGCACAGGCAAATGCATTAATATCTTTTACCAAATAAACTTTATAATTCAGATTAAGTCCATCCTGACTTTTATGCTTTCCGAAAAGTTTATTTAGCCTGATTGTATAAGGATCTTTCGGACCTGCTACCTTATTATTTTTATCCATCCATTCAACAGATTCTTTGGATAATTTAATAGCATCCTCGTTTGTAAAAGTAAGAGCTTTGGCTCCGTTAGAAATAACCCCTGCCGCTTTTCCTAAGTTGATTTTTTGTGCATTAACCGAGTGTATCGCCCCAATGAACATCAGGCAGAATACAGTTTTTTCATAATTGTTATTTTAAATTTGGACCGCGAAGGTAGTTATTTTTGGATAATTTGAATGTTAAAATTTCAAAACGGTGATTTGAATGTATTTTTTTATCTTAGGCTTTTAAAACTTTTTTACCTATTTTTGTAAGATGAGTCAAAAATGGATTTACAAGCCTGAACCGGATGAAGATATTGTAGACAGATTAAGTTCGTCACTTGGTTTTGGAACTTTTGAATCTAAGCTTCTCGTTTTGAGAGGCATTGACAATTATCAAAAGGCCCGAGAATTCTTCAAACCGAATCTTAACGACATTCACAATCCATTTTTAATGGCCGATATGCAAAAAGCTGTCGAGCGTATTGCTACCGCTATTGAAAATGGAGAAAAAATATTAGTATATGGTGATTACGACGTAGACGGAACTACGGCCGTAGCGCTGATGTATCTTTACCTCAGCAAAATTGTTGAGAAAAAATATTTAGACTATTATATTCCTGACAGAAATTCTGAAGGGTATGGAATTTCAACTGAAGGTATTGACTTTGCGAAAGAAAATGGTTTTTCGTTAATTATTGCTCTTGATTGTGGAATCAAAGCTTTGGATATGATAAGCTATGCTCAGAACCTGGATATTGATTTTATCATTTGTGATCACCATTTACCGGGAGAAGAAATTCCGAATGCTGTTGCTGTTCTGGATCCGAAAAGAAGCGACTGTCGTTATCCTTTCAAAGAACTTTCAGGTTGTGGAGTTGGTTTCAAACTTTGTCAAGGTTTGAATACTATCTATAAAATTCCTGAAACAGAATTATTTGAACTAACAGATTTGCTAGCCATTTCTATCGCCGCAGATATTGTTTCTATGACAGGTGAAAACCGGGTTTTAGCCAAAATGGGACTTAAAGTTTTGCGTAAAACTAGAAATTTAGGTTTAAGATTATTAATTCCGGAAGATAAATTATCTCACTTTGAAATTTCAAATATTGTTTTTGAAATTGCTCCTAAAATAAATGCTGCCGGAAGAATTTCTCATGGCAGAGCTGCTGTAGAGCTTATGGTGTCGGATAATTTAAAACATGCGCATCAAATAGTAAGCGATATCATGAACCTCAATGATGAAAGAAGAGAGCTCGATATGAACTCTACTCTTTCTGCGCTTAATCAGATTATAGAATCCCAACAGCAGGCAAAACACAGCACTATTGTTTACCATCCTGAATGGAACAAAGGTGTGATCGGAATTGTGGCTTCCCGACTGATCGAAACATATTATAAACCTACTCTAGTTTTTACTGACGGTAATAATGGGGAAATGGTAGCTTCTGCAAGATCTGTTTCAGATTTTGATGTACATGAGGCGCTGGATCTGTGCTCAGAATATTTTTTAAAATTCGGAGGACATCATGCTGCAGCAGGCCTTTCAATGGAAAAAGATAAATTTGAAGCTTTTAAAGAAAAATTTGAAAAAGTAGTTTCAGAAAAAATCCAGGAGCATCAGAAAGAACCTTCTATCAGTATTGATACGGAAATTCAGATCGAAGATATCAACCGTGAATTCATCAATTTTCATAGGAAGCTGGCTCCTTTCGGACCTCACAATATGAAACCTATATTTTCTATGACTAATCAGAAACTTTCCGGTTATGTAAAAACAATGGGAAAAGATAATAATCATCTTAAATTTTACATCAGACAGGAATCTACTAACAGAAATATAGAGTGTGTAGGCTTTAAACTGGGTCAATTTGCCGAAGAATTTAAGAATAAAAGCTTTGATATTGCCTTTACATTAGAAGAAAACCATTGGAAAGGCAATGTGACTCATTATTTAAATATTAAAGACGTAAAGTTCAGAGATAATTAATTATTCATTGTGTTCACTATGAAAAAAGTTGGTCTTTTCTTTGGCTCCTTTAATCCTATTCACATCGGTCATCTGATTCTTGCCAATTATATTTTAGAGAATTCAGATATGAATGAAGTCTGGTTTGTGGTAAGTCCTCAAAATCCTTTTAAAGACAAAAAGACGCTGTTGAATGATCATAACAGACTTGATATGGTGGAACTGGCTCTTAAAAATTATCCCAATATTAAAGCTTCAAATGTTGAATTTTCTCTTCCAAAGCCAAGCTATACGATCGATACTTTGGCCTACCTTAATGAGAAATATCCTAAGTATTCCTTTAGCCTGATTATGGGAGAAGATAATTTAAAGAGTCTTCACAAATGGAAAAATGCGGATTACCTGATCAAAAATTACCATATCATCGTATATCCAAGAGTTTCTGAAGGCGAAACAAAAGCATCAGAATATCAAAATCATGAAAATATATCTTTGATCAAAGCCCCTATTATAGAGCTTTCTGCTACTGAAATCCGCAATATGATCAAAGAAAACAAAAATGTAAGACCGATGCTTCCGCCTGAAGTTTTTGAGTATCTGGATGGCAGTAGTTTTTATAAATAGAAGTTAGACAAATTGTAATGGATTTTCTCGAAAAAATTTTCGCAAAATATAGCCAAGAACAAGTTATTAAATGGTTTAGACGAATTTGTTTAGCCGAAGCATTATCATGGTTCTTTCTTTTTACGGCCATGATTTGGATTCGTGTTGATCCGCATGGTATCATCCCTATTGTTTATATCAGTACTATAGGCAGTATTCATGGATTGTTTTTCACAATATATCTTATCTTTTTGCCGTCTATGAGAAAAATATTTATCTGGGATGATGAAGATTTTGTGTTTTCATTAATCTCTGCTTTTTTCCCTTTTGCCACCATTTGGATTGATAAAAAATTAGCTCGTTTTGACAGAGAATAATATTGAACAAAAAAAGGACCTCATCGGTCCTTTTCTTTTTATAATTTAGTTTTTTAGTTTACATATCACGCTTTACGTGTCCTGTTGCTGTAAATGTATGGCTTCCGGAAGTATTCGTGAAAGTTCCGTTTACAGTAAAATCAATATAATCTCCCACCACTCCGAAGGTAGAAATATTGATGACAAGATTTCCATTGGCCGGAGAAATAACCGCTCCTGAAAGTTCAAACATATAATCTGTTGTAAAGCTCGCTGCAACCCCCATCATGTTATTCTGTGTCATAGAAAAAAATGGCCCTGCAGGATTCTGTGAATTAATTCTCAATTGTTTTGCAGGTATGTTTGGTGTTGGAGAAGTAAGGCCCGACCATTGTGCATTGAATGAACCAAGAACATATGTCACCGACTGATTATCTATTTTATAACTGATAAATTCGCTCACTGAGTTACAAACCGTTATATTCCCTAGATTTACAGTATTTGTTGTCGCTGTAAAGGTAATTTCACCGGTTGTCTGAAGATTGGTAACATCAAATCCTTCATAAACAAACTGCGGATTCGCATTACATGCATACGTGTTAAAAGTAAAACTTCCATTACTGCTTACTGGAACTGTCAGATAATTGAAATAATTTGTTGCCGCAACATTCCTTAGGATTACATAACCATCCGTAACATCAGCATTTGCACACGTTTTCAGATTTCCTTGGACTGTATAACTTGTGGATGAAGGCGGGTTCACCGTAATATCAGGAATCGTTGTTACACTACCTGTCGAAAAAGGCCCTACATTGGATGCATAAATGACATTGTTACAAACATCATAAACTTTTAAAGAAAGCACCTCACCAGAAGGAACAATTCCAGAAACCATACCTGTATTATCTGTCATGCCATAAGTTTCGTAAGTCTGGGAAGCCCTTTTTAATGTTACTTTAATATTGGGTAAAATTTGTCCCGCAGCATTTTTCACCGTTACTTTCATGGTTGCCTGCTCAAACTGCGCATCGCAATTCCACCATGAGAAATGACTTACCGTCCCTACATATGTGTTCCCAACTTTCGTGGCAGTACCTTCTTCATTCCACATTCCGGTATCTTCATTGTAAGACCAAAGAGGAATTGTATTTGGAGAAGATGAAGCTTGGGTGGCATCAATCGGAACCGTCATTTCTGCAGTGTGCCCGTTTGCAATTTGAAGATTTTGTCCTGAACTTCCCGTCAGCTGAACATGTACCATTCCGAAAGTTTCCATTACTCTTGCATTTCCTCCTGAATTTGTTGCCAGGAATGAACCCGGCATTAATTCATTCAAATATGGATTTGATGAAGCTAAGTTGAACAAAGCAACACTCACACTTCCTGAATAAGTATTTCCGTTTGCATCTTTAAAGCTTCCGTCGAACTTCACTTTAGTTCCGTTAGGCAAAGAAACCGTAGAAGTTGATCCTGAAGAAATAGTAGAAGTTGTGGTTGCAGGAATCATCATAATATTCACCCTATTCATTCCATTGGTAGGAACCAAAACTCTCGAAGCATTTACATAACCCGGCTTGGTTACTTTTACATGAGCAAAATTCTCTTTTACCGAAGCATTTTTAAAAGTAAAAAAACCTTTAAGATTGGTTGTGACAGTACCTGTACCTATAGTAACCGTTGCACCTGAAACCGGAGCTCCGTTGGTATCCAGAACGACTCCCTGAAAGTTCTTTTGTGTGGCATTTCCAAAATTGTAATTGGATTGGGGACTGGTAGTATTATCACCTATTTCTAAGAAAAATTCATCTTTACAAGAGAATACTAATGATAATAATAAAAAAAGCATGTAAAATTTTCTCATACGCTATTAATTTTAAGTTTCCACTAAATTAATCATAAAATCTAGTTTCGAATTATCTTTTGTGATTTTCCATTAAATATTTTTTAAATCTCTGCCAATTTTAAATTATGCTGTAACAAAATCTAGGTTATAGTTGTCTTATTATGTAGATAATCAAAAAGTTTAAAAATTAAAATTTAAATTTTAACAACTGCAAATCAAGTAGTTAAAATTAATTTAAAAATATTTTTAGTACTTTGTATTGCATAATACTTAATTTATTATATATCTTTGCAATGTTAAATAATAACAAATACAAGCTATTAACATAAAACACTCTTAAAAAATAAAATTATGAAAACGCCAATTCTCATCGCAGCCATATTCTTCAGCGGATTAGCCTTCGCCCAACAGAAAAAGCAGGATACTGCAAAAACACAAAATATTGAAGCTGTTACTATAAAAAAACAGGTATTTAAAAAACAAAGCGACCGTTTTGTTTACGATGTTGCCGCATCTCCTGTAGCCAAAGGAAATACAACCTTTGATCTTTTAAAACAAACTCCTCTTCTATCCACAACTGATGATAAAACCTTAAAGATTGCAGGAAAGAATAATGCTCTTATCTATATTAATGGAAGAAAAACAAATATGGATGCAGAGTCTTTAACACAGTTTTTAAAGAATACTCCCGCAGAAAATATCCAGAAAATTGAAGTGATTACTGTTCCTGGAAGTGAATACCAGGTAGAATCTTCAGACGGAATCATCAACATTGTTCTGAAGAAAAAAATGAGCGACGGAACCAGCGGAAACATGAGAATGGCAAATTCTCAAAATAAATACAATGCAAGTTCTGCGAGCTTCTCTGTAAATTATAGAAAAGATAAGTTGGGAATCAGCGCCAATTTAAATGGAGGAGAAAATATTGAAGCCCAAACCTACACTTTAAGAAATGGAAACAGTGAATATTCTAACGAATCAGTAGGAGATATTAATGATCCAAATAAAAACTTAGGAGGTTATTTGAATATCGATTATCAACTGACAGATAAAAGCAATATAGCTCTGACATGGAATTCTTGGGCAAACAGAAGTTATAATTCTACGGTTGACCTTTTCAATACTGTTCATTTCTTAAATCCTGATACACAGAAATTTGAAACCAACTATACCAATTCAAGAAACAGAGAAAATGCAAGATCTTATAATAATTCATTGAATTTAAATTATGAGCTTAAGACCGATTCTTTGGGAAGCAAGTTAAATTTGAATGCGGCCTATCTTAATTATAAAAGATTTCAGTTTACAGATAATGGAACCTGGTCACAAGATCCTTTCGGAAACTATACTGTTCTGGATCAACGTGTAATACAAGATTTACCACAGGTCATTAACAACTTTTCCGGAACTGTAGATTATATCAAAAAATTTAAAAATGATTTTACAGTTTCATTGGGAGGAAACTATAATAAAACAAAAACTGATAATGATACTAAGAATTTTACTTATGATGATAATGGCGTAACGCCAACTCCAAATCACTTTATTTATGACGAAAGCATTTATGGTTTATATCTTACTTTAGAGAAGAAATTCTCGGATAAGTTCTCCGGGAAAATAGGAACAAGATATGAGATCACCAATAGTTTGGGAACTTCAGATAATGCACCTAGCCCAGATCTTAGAAGAATTGAGCGAAATTATAATAATCTGCTGCCTTATCTTAGTCTGAACTACGCTATTAATGATAAAAACAATATTTCTTATGCATTTTCAAGCAGAATGAGAAGACCTAGTTTCTGGGAACTTAATCCTGTCAGAAATATTCTTACAGAAACCAATTATACACAAAATGACCCTTTTGTAAAAGCTTCTTCTACCTATAACCAGGAATTGACCTATATGTACAAAAATTCATATTTCCTAATTCTAAACCACTCATTATTTAAAGATGTCATTACTCAGGTTCCGCTTCAGGGCTTTGCAAAATCTCAGGATGGTACTGTTAGTAAAAAAAGTGTACTTCGATATATCAGAACCAATTTTGGTGATAAACAAGAGATGTCTGCAATGCTAGGAGTTCAGAAGTCATTCTTTAAACAATACTTAACTACCAATTTTAATATCGGAGTTCAGCATAATATTAACGACGGAACTTTAGCAATAGACCCTACAACAGGCGATTCTTTTTGGGATAAAGATGGAAACCAGCTTATTTATACCAATAAGAGAAACTCCACAAGTATTGTTATTCAAACCAATAATACCATACGTTTAGACAAAAATAAAACGTGGTTTTTAGGAGTCAATTATTTTTTCGTGGACAAACAACAGATAGAACTTGGTGTATTGAAGAACCTGATGAGCCTTGATATGAGCCTTAAAAAAATCTGGAACGAATGGACCTTCGCTTTAAATGTAAATGATATTCTGAAAACAAATGTTATTGAAATCGAGGACTACCAAAGCAACGGGAACTATAATTATATTCATCAGAACAGATATAATTTCGGAATGACTTTCAGTATTGTTTACAACTTCGGGAACCAGAAAGTAAAGAAAGTAAGAACTATTGAAGGGGCTTCGGATGATATCAAAAGCAGAACACGTTAATACACAATCATCTTCATATATATTTATTTTGTACAATGGCCCACTGCTCTCTCAGTGGGTTTTGTTATATTTATAATTATGAAAAACCATCTGCTGCTCTCATTTCTCTTATTCCTCTTTAACTGCAAAAAAGAAGAAACCATCACTCTCGGAAAGAATGTTTCTTTTACCGTAGAAAAAAATCTTTCTTATGGAAATAATTCTGAGCAAAGGTTAGACTTCTATCTTCCCAAAAACAAAGATTCAATAAAAGGAATTTTTGTTCTTATTCATGGAGGTGGCTGGAAAGCAGGGGATAAATCAAATCTCAATTATTTTGCTCTTTCTATGATGGAAAAATTTCCTGATTATGCTTTTGCTAATATTAATTACAGATTAGCAGATAACACGAGCTTTATTCTTCCTAATCAAACCAATGATATTGACAATGCTTTAGGTTTTCTCATTAGAAAACAATTAAATGCAAAACTTAATACCCAATTTATTTTACTGGGAAACAGTGCAGGCGCACATCTATCAATGTTATATGGTTATAATAACCTTTTTGATAATAAGTACAGAACCAAAGTAAAAGCCATTGTAAATATTGTAGGACCGGCTGATTTACGTGATCCTAATTTTGCCAATTATACTGATTATTCTTTTCTGCAAAAACACATGATTGATTCAAGCAAACCTACCCCGACGGATATTACTAATCTGGATATTCCCAATCCTATCTTTTGGATCAATAAAACCTCCCCTCCTACTATTTCTTTTTATGGGAATCGAGATCAGGTTATCCCTCAGTCTCAAAAGAAAATTTTAGATTCTGTTCTGAATAAAAATAACGTTTATAATCTTTCTTATGAGTTTTCGGGTGGCCATTTGGATTGGAGTAATGAGAGCAATGCTCCTTTTGTGATTCACTCAATTTATAAGTTTCTAAAACAAGTTGATAAAAACAAAAACGCCTTGAAATAATCAAGGCGTTTGTATTCTTAGATTTATTCTGATTTAAAAATCTCCGTTCTTTCCGAAACGCCATTCGCGTTAAAAGCTTCTATCTGAAAATAATAAGCATCTGTTCTATCTGCTCCTGTAAAGAAATATTCATTTTTCCCGTAAACCATGATGCTTCCGTATAACTTATCCGGAGATTTTCCCCAATAAATTACATATCCGTCCGCATCGGAATTCTGCTGCCATTTCATCCAGATGCTTCTTCTCTCACCATATTTTTTAGGATCGGCTCTCAGAGGGACAAAATTTTGAACTTTTGGAGGAACAGTTCCCGCTCCTTTTCCGAATACTCTGAAACCGCTCAATGCAAATTTTCCTGTTGGCATTTTTAAATTTTCCATTTTCAGGAATCTTGCTTTTGCTGGTTTTTCCAGTTCTACATAATCGTGAGGAACATCTTTAGTATTTTTACTTTTATCAACAATTACACTCCATTTTTTACCGTCGCTGGAACCATAAATTTTATATTGGTGCATTTTGCCCAATGTTTTTCCCATAAACTCAACATCCTGATCTGCATAATTGATCTGAATAGCATTAATGGTGGAAACCTCTCCCAGATCAGTCTGAAACCACTCACCGCCATTTCCTGTTTTTGCACTCCAGTATGTTTTAATATCTTCATCTACCGCATAATTGGAATGATAACCTCCTAATGTTGATGAAACCTGAACCGGTTTATTATAATTCAGCAACATCCAGCCTGCAAATAATCCTTTGGTAAAATCTTTTCCCTGTGCATATTGCGGAAGATAGGTCGGATAATCCCCGTAAGCGGTATTACAATACATGACATCATCTTTATCAAATCCGGCAGGCCAGATTCCCAGACGTCTTTCAAAATTATTCTTAGTGGAGATAAAAATTGTTGAGACATGCCACCAGTTCTTGTAATTATCCTCAAATGTCGCGCCGTGTCCCGCTCCTCTGGCAAAACCTCCAGGTTTATACGAAAACGGGTTGTGCTGCTGATATTCAAATCCTTCCAAAGGATTTTTGCTTACATATACACCATCCGAATACCCACTAAACTCTGTTGCTGGAGCACCATACTGCATATAATATTTACCATTATGTTTCGTCATCCAGGCTCCCTCTACGAAAGGCTGCAGAAAAACATTATCGTTATATTCCCCAAATCTTTCCCAACCGTGATCTTCCGGTTTTAATCTTAAAATAGGCTTTACAAAACCTTCCGACTGCAAGGTCTTGGTTTTAACTTCAGTTCCTAATAATGGCCATTCATTACTCGACCCCCAATATAAGTATAACTTATCTTTATCTTCATCATAATGAAAAGCAGGGTCCCAAGCTCCGACTTTCAAGGTATCTACTGCTATTTTCCAGTCATCTTTTGTCGGATTTGTACTTTTCCAAATGGGGAAATCCTGTTCCCAGGTAGAACCAAAAACATACAAAGTATCTTTCATCGCCCAAACCGCAGGTGCGTTCAGATCATGAATATATTTATTATCTCTGAGAAATTTTCTTTTTACAAACTTCCAGTCAAGCATATCATCACTGTACCAATATCCTTCCTGATTGGTTGAGAAAAGAAACAGCTTATTTTTAAAATTTACAATTACCGGATCTGCGGTAGCACGATGCTTTCCTTGTTTTGAAAAAACTTCGAAAGGAGTATATCCATAATCTATATTGATGGGATTACAGAATGTTTTTTGTTGGGAATAAGAGAATATCGCAATGAAGACTCCTAAACTTATCATTATTTTTTTTATCATAACAGCCTATTTCATTATTGCAAATTTAGCCTAATTTTTT
Source organism: Chryseobacterium sp. (assembly GCA_039594975.1). GTDB lineage: Bacteria > Bacteroidota > Bacteroidia > Flavobacteriales > Weeksellaceae > Chryseobacterium. The sequence continues at coordinate 48,474 of JBCNMJ010000005.1, forward strand.
GAAGCATTTCCAGACGCCTATTTAATAAAAACTTCCGGTTGTGATTCAACCGGAAGTTTTCATTTGTATATTAAAAGTAATTTATTTTTTTGGTAAGAAAATTTCAGCTAGCATACAACGTGCGCTACCTCCTCCGTTTACTTCAATCGTATTCAGGTCTGAGTAAATAATTTCGCAATATTTTTCTATTGCAGAAATCTGATCTGGATTTAATGATTGGTAGGCAGTCTGGCTCATTACCAAAAACTTTTTGCCGTCTTTATTTTGAACCTGAAGCATATTTCCTGCAAATTGCTGCATTTGTCCTTCTGAAATCTCAATGATTTCTTTTCCTGAATTTTTAATCGTTTCGGCTACTTTTTCTCTTTCTGCCTTATCATCAATACAATCTAAACAAATAACAACAAATTGATCTGCTACACACATCATGACATTGGTATGATAAATCGGAAGTCTTTCTTCTCCAACCGTTTGATATGAATGGAAAACGACCGGTGTAAAACCATATTTTTCACAAAATTCTCTGAATAGATTTTCATCTAATCGTAAAGAAACCGACCCGTATGCAATTTTATTATCGTGATCAAAAATCATACTTCCGGTTCCTTCCAGAAAGTGTCCCTGGGTTTCCGGAAACGACCAGTCATCAATTTCAGTTACTTCAAAACCCTGCTCCTGAATGCTTTCTATAATATCATCTCTTCTCTCTACTCTTCTGTTTGAAGCAAACATCGGGTATAAAACCACTTTCCCGTCTTTATGGAAACTCACCCAGTTATTCGGGAAAATAGAATCAGGAGTATGAGGATCTAATGTATCTTTTATGGTAATAACATTAATTCCTTTAGATCTTAGTTTCCCGACAAACGTATTAAACTCAGCCAAAGCTTTAGACTGAATATCAGAACCCGTCTGCTCAACCTGAAAATAATTGTTTTTTGCCGTTTCTGCATTATAACCGAATGCAATCGGCTCTATCATTAATACTGTATCTGTTGTTTGCATTTTGTTTAATTTAAAAATTAAAGATTGAAAAATTTTCAAACTATCCCACAATAAAATTTTAAGATTCGGATCACTCTCTGACAAGCGGCATTGTGGAACACCTCAACAAACCTCCCATTTTAGAAATTTCTCGGTAAGGAATCTCTTCAACTGTCATTCCCCATTCGTCTCTGAGATGATTATTCATTCTTGTAAATGCTTTGTCTGAAACAACAATTTCTGGTGAGATCGAGAAGATATTCGGAAACATTTCAAACATTTCTTCAGCCGTAACATGGAAACAGTTTTCTTCGCCAAAAATGTCGATGATTAAATTATAATCACTTTCGTCCACGAAACCGTCTTTGTAAATAATACATTTATCTTTACCAACAGGATTGAAAGTACAATCCAAATGTAAGATCCCCTCATACGGGACTTTATCATTCTTTTTTAGTTCAAGATCGATGATTCTTTTTTTAGGAAAATATTCCTTAAGAATTTCAATAGCATATTCGTTGGTTCTGGCGGTTTTATAGCTTCTATAATCCTCACTGAAGCACGTTCCTATAAAAAGGAAGTCATCCCACACAATAACATCACCACCCTCGATATGAGCAGTTTCCGGGAGATTGATAATTTTCCTCCAGGCAACTTTTTCAAAAACTTTTTTATAAGCTTCCTGCTCATCTGCTCTGTCTGCAATCACGTTTGAAATGATCATTTTATCATCAATCACAAACGCTACATCTCTGGCAAAAACCTGATTATAATCTTTTATAATTTCCGGGCGCAAAACCTCTACATCATATTTTTTCAGCACCGCTTCAAAAGCATTCATTTCATTAATAATGTCAGCTTCTTTCGGATACATATTATGTTCTATTGTGTAATAAGATTTAGCATCATAGCTTTCTTCCAGCGTAGGAACAGCTCCCATTGAATTGGGTTGCCCTAAAACCACAGATTTCAGCCTCCCCGTTTCATTTTTTATATTTAGTCTCATAAAGATTTATGCAATGCTACAAATATAAGTAAAGGTCTCTATTTGGAAAACTTTTGTACGGTTTTTAGGCTGGATTCTGCAAAATCTTCTTATTGCAGGTTTTTATTCAAGTTCTTCAGCAGACTAAATCATTTATTTGCTTGAATACTGCATTTCTTTAGATAATTTTATTAACAATATATTGTTTGCTAATTGTTTAACATTAAATTTTAATTAATTGCAATACAAAATCACATATTAGTAGCATATTTTTTTTAAAATTAAACACAAACAATTAACAGTCACACACCCAAATCATGAGGACAAAAAATATGTACTGAAAAATGCATAAAATCAGGCAGAGATTAACACAAATCGGGAGACGTTTCAATCTCAACAACCAGAAGATGCTGTGAATGGGATGATGCAGGAAACTGTTATATCTGGACATGTGACAGATGTGTATGCCCTTAATAAAAAAAGAAGACCTGCTTTTTCAAGCAGGTTTTCTTATCTTGTTCTGTTTTCTTCTTCTGTCTTCTGGGTTTCTTTGACCTGATATTTTGAACTTCCAATGTTATAACTGAGCGAAAATACCAGCCTGCTGCTGTCCCACCAATGTGTAAAACGGTTATCCATGATCTGTTTATGCCGGAATTCCAATCGCTGATCATAAGAATCAAACAGATTATTAATCCCGATTTTTGTGTTCAGTTTATTATCAAACCATGCCTTTTGTAATGATACATCTACAGTATACCGCGGTTTAATAATATAGAGACTGTTTCCTGTTTTGGATTCATAAGCACCAAATACATTTACAGTAAATCCTTTCGGAAGCGAAAATACCTGACTGATTCTCAATTCGTAATTATAAATGCTCAATGCAAAAACCTCATCCAGATAAGGTCTGAATTCATAATTATAATATCCGGCAATCTGACTGGTGATATTCCACCATTTTGTAATTCGTACCGGAAAGCTTGTTTCCAGCATAGCAAAGTTCCGGTAGGGAAGATTCGTTCCTAAATATTCCAATACATTTGTTTCCGGATTGTACAGGGGATACCGTGTCATAACATCCTTTTCTTTTCCGGCTGTAAAGCTTGCGACCCAGTTTTTATACCGATACGTTGCTTTAACCTGACTGGTAAAGGAAGGCAACAGGTATGGATTCCCTATCCAGTAATTTAACGGACTGAAATAAAATCTGAACGGATTAAGCTGCGAAAACGCTGGTCTCGTTATTTTTCTGCTATAGGAAAGAGAAAATTCACTGGATTTATTAAAAGTATAGCTTACGCTTAAAGATGGCAGCCACTTCAGGTAGTTTCTGGAAACCACGGAGTCCATAGTAATGGCGTTGGAAATACTGTTAGTGTTCTCGAATCTTAATCCTGCATTGATCTGAAAATCCCCTATCTTTTGCCTGTATGCAAGATAACCTGCCCAGATCTTTTCTTTGTATGAAAATATATTGCTTCTCGAAGGATCAGAAACGAACTGATTACCAATAGATAATGTATCATACCTGATATTGTTATTTGTATCTGAATGGCTGTATTTAAGCCCTGCTTCAATATCGGTCTCTTTTATTTTCTGAGATGCATCTATCTGTGCCGTATAAATGCCGATTTTGTTCACCAGATCAGATTTCCAGTATGACAAAATCTCAGCATTGGTCTGGTCTCTATTGATAAAATCATCATTCTGTTTATTTTTGACAGAAAGATAGTTCCCTAAAAAAGCAAGCTTAAATCCCTTATTCTGAAAAGAATAATTGGTTGTCATCCCATAGTTCTCCTGAGAATAATCTGTAGGGTTTTCACTGGCTGTATTCAATACCAATTGGGTTCTGGTTTTGTCAGTTGTATAAAGTGATCCGGTGCGTATTCTGTCATTATTCCGGAAATTACCTCTCAGATTAATGCCAAGCCGGTTTTTATCATTCAGATTAAAATCTGCACCTGCCTGAAGATTGTAAACTTTTCCAGCATCTTCCTGATAGGTTTTGGTACGCATAATATTGGTATTGGCCAATCGCTGCAGGGCATGATAGCGATAGGTTGAAATTCCTTCATTATAGCCCGTCTGCAGATTGTATGTCACTCTCCCTGTATGATAAGATATATTGAATGCATTTTCCCGATAGTTGAATTTATTAACATAAATATTCCCATTATAGCTTGCTTTCCAGCCAAGGTTGACATTCCTTTTCAGTTTGATATCAATAATTCCTTTAAATTCTGCATCATATTTAGAGGATGGATTGGTATTCACTTCCACCGATTCTACCATTTCCGGAGATAAAGACCGCAAATAGGCCTGCAGCTCCTGATTGCTCATAACAACAGGCTTCCCATCAATAAAAACAGCGGGAGTGATTCTGCCTCCAATAAAAATTCCATCTTCCTGATCTACTGTAACACCGGGTGTTTTTCTTAAAATATCAAGGAGATGCGTGGATGTTTTAAAGTCTTTATTTCCGGCAACAGACAGTACAAGATTACCTTCATTCAGTTTCATTTTTCGTGGCGCTGACTGAATAATGACTTCTGAAATATTCGTTGTTGAAGATTTTGCCTCAGCCAGAGAATCTGCAGTTTTTCCTTTGACAGCTTCCTGAGCCTTTCCAAAAATTGACAGGAACAGCAGAAACAGCAAGAGCCATAATTTGAAGATCATAGATTTTAAATTTTATGATATCAAAAGTATCGGCTTGGGGCAGAAAAGCGGTTTTGAAATTTAAATTCCGCAGTACTGAATTATAAATTTGAACTCTGAAACCTTGATTCAGTAAGGGTTTGAGACTGTTTATACAAAAGAGGTGTTGTATTTTTAATTTTCTTGAACGTAGAAAAGAAAGTCGATTTGGAATTAAATCCTACTTCATATCCTATCTCTTCAATTTTTAAATAAGAGCCGTTTTCTATCTTTTCACAGGCTTCATTAATACGATATTCATTGATATAGGTAGAAAAGCTTTTACCAAGATTATCATTCAGCAACTGGGAAAGCTGATGGGCAGAGATATTCATTCTGGATGCCACATCACTTAATTTCAGATTGGGATTTTTATAAAGCTCTTCAGTATCCATCAGCCACTCTAATCTGGACGAAAAGCTGTCTGCCTGTTTTTCAGAAATTTTTTTATTGGAATATCTTTCAGTTTCCTTTACCGGAAGCTGCTGATATTTTTTATTGAATAAAATCAAAAAGTTGGCATACAGCACAAACGAAAATACAAGACTTCCTCCTGCGCAATAGATCTGCACCCAACCTGTTGAGATCAGCTGATAGGTCAGAAAGATGATTATATTACTGATCAGAACTGGAAGAACAAATTGGTTTGAACTCTTATGATGCTTTGAAAAATTGTAGTATTGATATACAGTAAGAAATACAAATACGGACCAGACAGTATAAATAAAGGTTCCGAAATAATGTTCCCATGTAACAGGAAAAAACAGATATAATAAACCGATAGCGCCCAAAATAATTGTCAGTATTCCGAACCATTTCCGGCAGTTCTTCCAATCAAACCGATCCTGTTGAAAGGAAGATTTCACATAATAATAGAGTGCCGGACCTGTGAAAAATAAAGCAGAGAGTCCCAAATGCGGAATAATTCTTGGCAGATCAGGGTAAAAGTAAATGCATACAGCAATGCCGACTCTGGTACTCAGCATCAGCAAAAGAAGTCCAAGAAAAAAATCCGGGAGGTATTTCAGTTTCTTAACAAACAGCAGATAAATGCCCAGCAGAAGCCCGTTGAATGCTCCTACTGCGCTGAAGAAAAATAACATCTGTTGTCCGAAAGTCATAATAATTTATTTATTTTTTTGTAACGATCACCATTCGACTTTGATCATATCAATAATTTCATAAAAGTAAAATTAATAAATTATTGAATTCAATTTCAGTAACATATATATTTTTCTAAGAAATATTTGCAGATCATTAAATAAAAAATCCCAAAACTTGCTTTGGGATTTTTTATGATATAATCGATAATTATCTGTTTGCAATATCGATGTAGTTTCTTTGTTGAGCACCTTGGTAAACCTGTCTTGGTCTTCCGATCGGGTCTCCTTTCAATCTCATTTCTTTCCACTGAGAAATCCATCCCGGAAGTCTTCCTAATGCAAACATTACAGTAAACATTTCTGTTGGAATTCCTAATGCTCTGTAAATAATTCCAGAATAGAAATCCACGTTTGGATATAGTTTTCTTTCTACGAAGTACTCATCTTCCAGCGCTACTTTTTCTAACTGCATTGCAATATCAAGAGCTTTATCCTGGATTCCTAATGCATTAAGGATATCATCAGCAGCTTTCTTGATAATTTTCGCTCTTGGGTCGAAGTTTTTGTATACTCTGTGTCCGAATCCCATTAAACGGAAGCTGTCATTTTTATCTTTAGCTTTAGCTACCCATTTGTTAACATCTCCCCCATCTTTTTCGATCAACTCAAGCATTTCGATAACCGCTTGGTTTGCTCCACCGTGAAGTGGTCCCCAAAGTGCAGAAACCCCTGCGGAAATAGAAGCGAAAAGACCTGTATGAGCAGAACCTACCATTCTTACTGTAGATGTAGAACAGTTTTGCTCGTGATCTGCGTGAAGGATTAATAATTTATCTAAAGCTCCCACTACTACCGGATCGATTTCGAATTCCTGGTTTGGCATTCTGAATGCCATTTTGTAGAAGTTTTCTACGTAGTTTAAGCTGTTATCTCCGTGGTTAAGTGGAAGACCTAAAGTTTTTCTGTAAGTCCAAGCACAAAGGTGAGAGAATTTAGCAATCATCAATTCCGCAGCATGATCCATTTCTTCTTTTGAATTTACATTCACAGCTTTAGGATTGAAAGCCGTCAAAGCAGACGTTAAAGAAGATAAAACTCCCATAGGGTGAGCAGAACGAGGGAAAGCATCGATGATTTTTTTCATCTCCTCTGCTATGAAATTATATTTTTTGATATTGTTTTCGAATGCGCTGAATTGGTTCTGAGTTGGTAATTCACCGTGTAATAACAAGTACATTACTTCCGTGAAGTTTGATTTCTCAGCAACCTGCTCAATAGGATATCCTCTGTAGAACAATTCCCCTTTATCTCCGTCAAGGTAAGTGATATCACTAATTGTTGCTCCTGTATTTTTGTACCCTAAGTCTAAAGTGATAAGACCCGTCTGGTCTCTTAATTTTGAAATATCTATTCCTCTGTCCCCGATCGTACTATCTACGATTGGATATTCATATGAATTACCGTCGTAATTCAATATTACTTTGTTGTCTGACATTATTTATTTTTTTTCTAAATATACTACTTATTATAAAATACGGCAAACAAAAAATTTCGCTCGCCGTTATTTATAAATTCAATTATCTTTTTACTTTAAATGCTTCTAATCCTGGGAAAATCGCAGTTTCACCTAAAGCTTCTTCGATTCTTAATAGCTGGTTATATTTTGCCATTCTATCTGATCTTGAAGCAGAACCTGTTTTGATTTGTCCGCAGTTCATTGCCACTGCCAGATCAGCAATTGTAGAGTCTTCAGTTTCACCAGATCTGTGAGACATTACTGATGTAAATTTGTTGTGTTGAGCCATCTGTACTGCAGCCATCGTTTCGGAAAGAGAACCGATCTGGTTTACTTTTACAAGGATTGAGTTAGCAATTCCTTCTTTTACTCCTCTTGATAATCTCTCTACATTGGTTACAAATAAATCGTCACCAACCAACTGTACTCTGTCACCGATTTTATCTGTTAGCATTTTCCATCCATCCCAGTCATTTTCCTGCATCCCATCTTCGATAGAAATGATCGGATATTTATTCACCAGCTCTGTCAGATAAGAAACCTGCTCACTGCTTGAAAACTGAGCAGCATCCGGAGTCTGGAATTTTCTATAATCGTAAACTCCGTCTTTATAGAATTCTGAAGCCGCACAATCTAAAGCAATCATCACATCATCACCCGGCTTGTAACCTGCTTTTTCAATAGCCTGAAGCAAAGTATCCAAAGCATCTTCAGTTCCTGTAAATGTAGGAGCGAATCCTCCTTCATCACCTACCGCAGTAGATAAACCTCTTGAATGAAGAATAGATTTAAGATTATGGAAAATTTCAGTTCCTTTTCTCAAAGCATGAGAAAAAGAATCTGCTTTTACCGGCATTACCATAAATTCCTGGAAAGCAATCGGAGCATCTGAGTGAGAACCTCCGTTGATTACGTTCATCATCGGAACCGGAAGTGTATTTGCATTTACTCCTCCTACATATTTGTATAATGGTAATCTTAGTTCTGTCGCAGCAGCTTTTGCAACAGCCAAAGAAACTCCTAATATAGCATTAGCACCTAGGTTTCCTTTATTTTTAGTTCCGTCAAGATCAATCATGATCTGATCGATAAGATTCTGATCAAAAACAGGAAGACCTACCAATTCAGGAGCAATTACTTCTCTTACATTCTCTACAGCCTTAGAAACACCTTTCCCCATCCATTCTGAACCACCATCACGCAATTCAACTGCTTCATGTTCTCCGGTAGATGCTCCAGAAGGTACCGCAGCACGACCCATCGCACCACTTTCTGTAAATACATCTACTTCAACTGTAGGATTACCTCTTGAATCCAAAATTTGTCTCGCTTCTATGTAAGAAATGTAACTCATTTTTGTTTATTTTATAGTTCAGACAAATTTAATCAATTTTTAACTTTTAGAAGCAATGGAAAGGGAATTTATCTATGTATTCCAAGTTAAATTTTAGTTAATTTTAAGATTGTGATAATTCTTGGTTTGAAACTATAAAAACCTTGTTTGAGTTTCTTCAAACAAGGTTTTTCTCTTATAATTTTATTGCCTATTGATTTTTTATTGCGTCGAAATTGAAGCTAACATTCAGAAATCCAAAAAAATTATTATTCTCAATGTCATATTTTAGAATTAAAGGAAGCCAAAGATTTTTTAAAATCCGTACTCTTACGTCTGCATTAGCTAAAAACTGATTATTTTTTTCATCCTCCATTAATCCTGAGACAATTCTTTTAAACTCCACATTGGGTTTGAATTCAATTAATGATCTGTTGATCTTTTTAAGAATCGAAATGTTTAAACCTAATTGAGAAGAGAATTCCTTTCTTTTAATGACTGATGTTGTAATACTGTCTTTTGCTTTAAACTGATTTCTAAAATCAATCTCCATTTTACTACCATTTTTAGTTTTTAGACCTTGTAGATAAACCATATTTGCATCGAACTCGTCTAAAAATTTGGAATTTTTTTGGAAATTACTGTGAAAACCAATTGTTAATAAAGGCTGTCTCTTTATTTTATCTAATTCATTTTTTATTTTTTTTTCAAATTCTTTAGATCTGGAATCATATTCCGAGGGTAAAAACGGTAAGAAATCTTTTGGCAAATCATCTCTAGGTATATATTGTCCTTTTGCCATCAAATCATTTAAGTGGGTAACTAATAAATCAATTTCTTGTTGTTTTCGTCCCGACCTTTGCAAGTCAACAGCATATTTTTGAACAGAATTAATTAAATTAGAATTATTCGTTTTAAACATCTCCGTTAACTCCTTAGAAACATTAGCAACCGTTGAGTCTCTTTTATTAATTACTGCCCAATCAAACCCATATTTAAACCCTTTAAATTTATAATCATTATCTAAATTTAAACCAATGGCAATTTGAAAATTTCTAGAAAATTTTTGATTTGCATAATTATAATCTATCAAAAGAGTACTATCTACCTGTGATTTTAGTGAAAATAACGTTGCTTTAAATTGGAAAGATTTGTTTTCTCCGGCAAGATCCTTTAATGAAGCTTGCATAAAATCGGTTATTACGTCTTTCCAGTTTCCCGACTTAGCTTCGCTAACTTTACTATAAATACTATCTGACGTTAATGTTTTTGTATATATTTTTACTTCATCTTTTTCCTGTGCCGAGGTTAAGGAAAAATTCAGAATAATAAATATTAAAACAATTGTATAGTTATAAGTTTTCATAATTCATTATTTGGTATCAAAAGAATACATTATAAAATATCCGTTACCTTTTCTATTAGTCGGATTCTTAAAATTCCCATGAAATTTCACTCCATTATACACCAAATTAATGTTGGTGTTTCCTTTCACAGACAATGAATTAGTACCAACTATATATAAATTATATTCTTCGTTTTCTTCCAAATCAAAATCATAGGTAAAAGAACCATTTCTGACCTGATCAACTAGCGGTATTTCATTATTTATCTTAAATAGTTTAAAGATGATTCCTAAAAGTGATGTTCCATTGGTTACTGTAAGATTTAATGTTAAATTTGCCATGATAATTAGTTTTTAGTTATTAATTTATTTTCTAGGGGAAGGAGATAAAAGACCAGCTAAAGCTCCTATTGCTCCTGAGGAAATAGTCGCAAAAATAGTTACCAACTGACTATCTGGCTCTCCATCACTCCAAAAGGAAAGAAGAATAAGCCCCGCTATGATAGCTATAATGGCTAATCCAAGCATAATTACTATAATCCTATATATCCAGTAATCTGTATCTTTTGGATTGGTAGTGACCAGATTTTCTGCAGCTCTAACAGGATTTTCTTTAAATTGTTCCTGAAGCGCCGGATTGTTATTTAATGCCGTCTTGAAGTCATCAAACGTGTTTTCAATTGTAGTTTTCATGGTTACTAATTTTTAGTTTTCTACTTCAAAGTTCCGCTTAATAGAAAGCCATGTCAATTACACAAATGGGTGATTCTGACAACAAAAAAACAGCATCATTTTTATGATGCTGTTTTTTTAAGCTTTAAAATCCTTATAAATCTATCCTGAAACGCAAATGAGTTCCGTTTTCAGTTGTCACTTCACAATGCCCATTTTGTTCCTGCATTCTTCGCTTCATATTCCGAAGGCCGTTTCCTTCAGGTTTTTCATGATGAATTCCAATTCCATTATCGGAGATTTTCATCATAAATTGTTTATCTTTTTGAATAAACGATAATTTAATCTGATTGGACTGGCTGTGTTTGTAAGCATTATTCAAAGCTTCTTTTAAACATAAAAATAAATTTCTTCTTTTTTCAGTAGAAATCAAAGTTTCTAAAACCACATCTTCACTTTTCATGTCAAGCTGAATTTTTGTTTTCTTAAGAAAGTTATAAGCATACATTTTTGAGTAATCAATGAAACTTCCTAGGGTATCATTTCCTGAATTAAGGCTCCAAAGCAGTTCCCTCATAGAGAGATTCATTTCTTCGGAAGTTTTTAAAAGTTCATCAATATCGTTTTTCAACTCATCATCTTCAGCTCGCTGTTTTAAAAACTCGGCCTGAAGTTTTAATGCAGAAATTCCTGCACCAAGATCATCATGCATATCATGAGAAATTCGTTCCCGTTCTTTTTCTATTGATTTTTGTTTTTCAAGTTCTTTTTGAAGAAGCTGGTTTTGATGCTCTGATTCTTTAAGCTGCTGCTCGCGCAGGTAAAGAAGCTGTCTTTTATTATACATTAAGACAACAAAGATGATAAAGGCAACAAAAATCATCATAATCCCAATTGCGATTATATAGGCAAGCTTTATATCATCTTGAATATGATTCATAGCTTAGTTTTTCAAATTTTTTTAGTGAAATACAAAACATACTATACATTCCAATATTGATAATATTTTGCCCTATCTTCAAAAATTGCAGAAATTCCTCATCTTCTTTTGCAAAATAAAACATAGGGGTAACCCTAAAAAGAAAAAAGCAGCTCCACATCAATAATGCTGTAGATATCCAGAATACAGGATCATCAGTAATTCTGTTTTTATCAAAAAAGGAAATTTTCTGATAAAACCATACTAGAGAATTTACAATATAAAATGCCAGAAGTGTTATTCCTATATTTTTATCGAAATCAACACTTAAAAAGTGAGTAAAAAAAACGATATAGACGATCGCAATAATTGCAGATAAAGATGAGAGGTTTTTAAAAAATTTCTGATTGCTTTTTCTGAAGAAAAATGAAAAGAAAAGAATACAAAAAATAAAATATAAATTATATTGTAATCCTACTCTTACCTCCGGATTAATTAAATTTCTGATAAAAGAAACAGATTCATTGACAAATGTTATACATAAATAAATAAAAAGAAAATTTTGGGCAGAAAAGGATGATTTTCTCCCCAAATTATATGATTGGATGAGCAGGAACAATAAAATTATTTTATATATGATTCCAATTATCATTTTTATGGTTTTAAGTCTCCTGCGTCATAGTAAAAATCTAATATGCTTTGAGATAAAAATTTATCTCCACCCTTCTCAGGATTAGAAAAATTAGTTTTGACTGCAAATGAAATCTTCGAATCTTTCTTTGTATCATAATCTATTAGCGTTCCATCGGCTCTAATAAAATCTTTAAAATAAATATATTCAAACTGCAGACTTTCAATGTTGTATTTTATCTGACCAGCTATACCATCCATTTCTTTAAAATATGTATTGATATCATCAACTTTATAGACGATCACCTCACTAGGAACATGCTTGGTTATAGCTGCGATCCTCGCTTTAAAAGTATTGAAATTTAACATTTTTTTTCTAAACTCAGTTGAGTCTTTTATAAACTCTTTGCCTGATAATATATAAAGATCATCATTTCTATAATCCAATGTATCGCTGTCAGAAAAAGCTAACCCCAATGTTAATGAATCTTGATCCGAAAGAAAAAAAAACTTCGCGTACAGTTTTCCCTGGCTTATTGTTGTTTTAAATTTTCCGTAATCCAGCATAATTTTATTTTTAGATTTAATTCTTAATTGGCTAAAGCTTGCCTTACAACTCATTATTTCCTCATTTGAAATCTTAGAAATGAATTTTATATCATGTTTAGACGGTATAGAATCCGTGTCAGTTTTTTCCTTATTACAAGAAAACATGCAAAAGATCAACATTAATAAAAAATAAAATTTCAGTTTAATTAAGGTTCTCATAATTCTTAGTTTTTAAAATGGTTAAATTTATTAATAGCCTCCACTTTGTTATTTACATGAAGTTTTCTATAGATATTTCCGACGTGTTTTTTCACGGTATCAATGCTGATGAATTTTTTGTCAGCAATTTCTTTGTAGAGTAAACCTTGAGATAAAAGTTCCAGAACTTCCTTCTCACGTTCGGTGAGTTCATCGAACCCTTTTATTTCTGGAAGCTTTCTTTCAAAATGGCTGAGAACCTTTCGGGCGATTGAGAAGCTCATTGGTGCTCCTCCATTATACACATCACGAATTGAGGTAAGAATTTTATCCATGCTTTCGCCTTTTACGAGGTAGCCCATTGCTCCGGCTTTTAAAGAGTTGAAAATTTTATCATCATCTTCAAAACTCGTACACATAATGAATTGTGTAACCGGCATTTCCTTATGTAGTTTTTCGATAATCTCTATTCCAAGCATATCCTGTAATTGAATATCCATCATCACCACATCCGGAGAAATATCGGGAAGATTTTCTAAAGCATCATTTCCATCAAAAAACTGGGCAACTACTTTCATGTCATCCTGATAATTGATGACTTTCTTTAATGCATTGTTGTAGTTTTTTTCGTCTTCTACGATGGCTATGGAAATGCTCATGTTTTGCAATTTTGTTTAAGACAAATTTCTACAGAAAACAAAGCTGAAACAATTACACGTTTGGGTAATTTTAAAGTTTTGAGTTTCCTGGTATTGGTTTAGTTTTTGTTTTTATTAAATTTAACAAAAAATTCTCTTATTATAGTAGAATAATAATTATCAATACATTAAAAATCAAATATCATGAAAAAAGGGTTAATCATAGCGATCTCGACTATTGCCTTATCAGCAATAAGCTGCAAAAAGAGTGAAAGTGGAAATAAAAGTGTACTAAAAGCCGGAGATTCAACTATTTTGGCCGACAACGGAAAAGTTGATTCAACCATCACCTACAATACAGATGTCAACGGAAAGAAAAGTATAAAAACGGATTATGTTTATAAAGCTACTGACGGAACTTTAGTAAAAGTTGTTTTTAATTATAAGGAAAAAACGATGAGTATCCGAAACAACAATAAAACTTTCATCCTGAATCAGGTTGAATCCAAAGGGAACGAGACTATTTATGAGAAAATGGATATGAAAGCCACTGTGAAAAAAGACAGCCTTATTTTGGACCAGGGGAATAATCTTATTGAGCTGGTAAAAACCAAGATCTAAAAAATAAAAAACCGTTCAGAAATCTGAACGGTTTTTATTTATATCTGAATGAAATATTATTCTTCAGTTTTTTCCTCTGTAGAATCAGCTTCAGCAGCTTTTTCTTCTACTACAGGAGCTTCAGCAACTACAGCTTCTTTTTTAGTAGCCGTTGTAGATCTTCTGCTTCTTCTTGTAGTCTTTTTCTCTTCAGCATTAGGATTGTAAAGCTCATTGAAGTCTACTAATTCGATAAGAGCAGTATCAGCAGCATCACCTGGTCTGAATCCAGTTTTGATGATTCTTGTATAACCACCGTTTCTCTCAGCGATTTTAGGAGCTACAGTTCTGAACAATTCAGCAACTGCTTCTTTATTTTGAAGATATGAAAAAACAATTCTTCTGTTGTGTGTAGTATCTTCTTTTGCTTTTGTTAATAGAGGTTCAACATATACTCTTAAAGCTTTCGCTTTAGCTACAGTAGTGTTGATTCTTTTATGCTCAATTAGAGAACAAGCCATATTAGAAAGTAAAGCACTTCTGTGAGAAGCTGTTCTTCCTAAGTGATTGAATTTTTTACCGTGTCTCATTATTAATTATTTATCAGCGTCTAACTTATATTTTGCAACGTCGAAACCGAAGTTAAGACCTTTTGAATGCACTAATTCTTCTAGTTCTGTCAAAGATTTTTTACCAAAATTTCTGAATTTCATCAAATCAGACTTACTGTAAGAAACCAATTCTCCAAGAGTTTCTACTTCAGCTGCTTTCAGACAGTTTAGGGCTCTTACGGAAAG
>JBCNMJ010000006.1:0-61311 GCA_039594975.1 Chryseobacterium sp.
CGGATGCCCCTGTGATGGTGATCACATTAGGAGAAACCGAATCGTGGATCAGCACTAAAAGAAAACCGGCTATCTTGTTATACATGCTGCTTAACACAGATCTATCCCTGCCGGAGTAATGATAGTTCCTTATATTATCTTCCATACCGGCCTAGGAAACTATTCTTAGCTCCATTACCACTGATTTTTACGTAATTGCGCTGAAAAAAGACTGTGCCGGTGGAAAATGCAGATATGGGAAAAATTATTATGATTTTGAAGAAGGAATAATGTACTTTATTTCTCCCAATCAGGTTTTGCATTTTGAGGATGTTCTGCTGAATGGTATAAGAGGTTTTGTATTGATCGTTCATCCCGATTTTTTCCAGGGATATCCTTTGGCTTCGGAGGTGAAAAACTATGGATATTTTTCATATACAAGCAACGAGGCATTGTATCTTTCTGAAAAAGAAGAAAGGTCTGTAATGGATATTATCCGGAATATTGAGCAGGAAATCGATGCCAATATTGATGGCTTTACACAGGATCTTCTGGTATCTAATCTTGAACTTTTGCTGAAGTACTGCGACCGTTTCTATAACCGGCAATTCCTGACCCGTAAGAAAGTGAACAATGATTTGCTTTCCAGGCTGGAAGCTATTTTAGACGAATATTTTAAAGACGATCAATTGGTGCTGAACGGAATCCCGACGGTTCATATTATCGCGGATCAGCTGAACCTGAGTGCCAATTATTTGAGTGATATGCTCCGTGTTCATACCGGGCAGACTACCCAACAGCATATCCAGAACCGCTTAATTGAAAAAGCAAAAGAGATGCTCTCTACCACAAACAAGTCCGTTTCAGAAATTGCCTACAAGCTGGGTTTTGAACATCCGCAGTCCTTTCACCGGCTGTTTAAAAACCGGACTGCAGTTTCACCTTTAGAGTTCCGGCAGTCTTTTAATTGATTGCTTTTGACCAAGTCAGTGATTGCGTTTTCTACTAAAAACAATGCCAATACAAAAAGTATTGGCGTTGTCAAACAATGAAATATTAAAATATTCCTAATTCCTGAATATTATTTCTCGTAATACAGTCAAATATGTCGTTCTGATAATTGAGATCATGTATTAGTTTTTAGGTTTCAGATCTTCAAACTTCTCATCCGCTGGAAGAATATGCTGAACTTTTTCCACCACCAATTCTTTCGGAACAGAGAATTCTGCTGTTTGTTTGATATCTAAAGAAGATGCTCCGACAAATACTTTGTAATTTCCGGCTTCTGCAACCCAGGCAGATTTTGCGGTTTCGAATGATGCTAAATCTTTCGGATTCAATGTCAAAGTAATGGTTTGAGATTCTCCAGGTTTCAGATCTTTAGTTTTAGCATAAGCTTTCAATTCAGATTTTGGTTTGTCGATGTTTTTTCCCGGAGCTGAAAGATAAAGTTCTACCACTTCTTTTCCGGCAACTTTTCCGATATTTTTTACATCAACAGTTATTTCTAATTGGTTATTAAAAGTCTTTGAGCTCGTTTTAATATTTGAATAAGCAAAATCCGTATAAGACTTCCCATAACCGAATTCGTAAGAAGGTTTTACGCCAAACGTGTTAAAATAACGGTAACCGACATACACCCCTTCCTGATACGTTACATCTTTTGGGTTATCCGCAGGAATTCCCGGGAAGTTCTTTGCCGAAGCATGGTCTGCGTAATTCACAGGGAAAGTCATCGTCAGTTTTCCGGAAGGATTTACCTTTCCTGAAACCACATCTGCAACGGAGTGTCCGCCTTCCTGTCCCGGTTGCCAAGCTAATAAAATGGCATCGACTTTATCTTTCCACGAAGCAGTTTCGATAACACCACCAATATTTAAAATAACCACCACTTTTTTCCCTTTTGCGTGGAAGGCTTTGGAGATTTTATCCAGCATTTCGATTTCTTCCGCTGCTAAATTGAAATCGTTATCAACAACTCTGTCGCCGCCTTCTCCTGAGTTTCTTCCCAACGTCACGAAAGCGATTTCCGAAGTTTGCGCTTTTTTAGCATAAAACGCATCATCCAGCTTTATTTCGGGAAGTCTTTCGGGTAAAGCCAAAATTCCTTTTGCTTTTCTTCTTTCTTTTTCGGCAATTACTTCTTTTTCAGCGTGTGGTGTATATAAATCAACTAATTCTTTGTCTAATTTGTAACCTGCTGCAGTTAATCCTTCCAATAAAGAAACGGTGTGCTTGTTGTTCACACTTCCGCTTCCTGTTCCGCCTGTAATCCACGCGTAAGAAGTCACTCCGAATAACGAAACTTCTTTCTGCTTGTTGTCAAAAGGCAAAGCATTTTGTTCATTTTTAAGCAAAACCATTCCTTCCGTTGCTGCGGTTCTTGTTACTGCTGCGTGTTCCGTTAAGTTTGGTTTGTCGCTGTATTTATATTGTGCGAAAGTGGGTGTTTTGAAAACATATTCCAAAATTCTTTTCACGTTGAGATTTGCCACTTCCTGAGACAATTTCCCAGAATCCAAAGCTGCCAACAATACTTTTTTCTGCGCAGGAATTCCCGGCATCAAAAGATCGTTTCCTGCATTCATCTGTTTGACAACATCCGAAATTCCGCCATTTCTGATGGATTCAAATCCTGGGAAACCTCCGAACCAATCGGTCATTACAATTCCTTTGAAACCCCATTCGTTTCTCAGAACCTGAGTTAATAGATCTTTTGAATCTGAAGTATAAACGCCGTTCACTTTATTGTACGAAGACATTACCGTCCACGGTTGGGATTCTTTAACTGCGATTTCGAAGTTTCTCAAATACAATTCTCTCATTGCTCTTTCAGAAACGTGAGCATTGATGGTCAAACGATTGGTTTCTTCGTTGTTGGCAGCAAAATGTTTGATGGAAGTTCCCACACCCTGAGACTGGATTCCGTTCACGATTGCTGCAGCGGTTTTTCCTGAAATTAAAGGATCTTCGGAATAATATTCAAAGTTTCTACCGTTCAACGGATTTCTTTGAATATTCAAAGCGGGCGCTAAAAGGACGTCAACGCCGTATTCTTTCACTTCATTTCCCATTGCTTTTCCCACCTGTTCCAAAAGCGTTTTATTCCAGGTTGAAGCCAAAGCTGTTCCCACGGGAAAAGCGGTTGCATAATAGGTTTTTGAATCATTCGGCCTTGTTGGTGCAATTCTCAACCCTGCAGGTCCGTCTGCGACCACCGTCGCAGGAATCCCGAATCGGTCGAAATTCGCTGTTCCACCTGCCGCTCCTGGAACCAAACCTTGTTTTGAATCTCCAACAGGTCCTGTCAGAACTTCAATTCCGGGCATTCCTGTTCCTATCAGAAGATTTACTTTTTCTTCGTTGGTCATTTGTTTGATGATGGCATCAATTCTTTTGTCCACCGAAAGTCTTGTATCTTCCCAAACATCAAGTTTACCATTTTTATTAAGGTCTTTGAATGTTTTTCCGCCAACGGTAACCGTCGGATTATTTTGAGCCTTTGCAAAAGGCGAAGCTGCTAACAAAGCCAGGAACAATCCTGCGAACTTTGCTTTTTTCGAAAGCATCAGCAAAGTAGTTTCGTTCTTGTTCATAATACGTTTTACTTTTTGTTATTATTGAGAATTTCTGAAATTACGGCAGAAAGCTGTGCAGGCACAACTACTGCCGTAAAAAGAAACTATATAATTGTTTTTTTGATTAAAATGTTACAGAAACTTATGAAATCGTAACCAATCCAAATACACATCTGACCATTTATCAACAGGAAGGTTCTGTTTTGCCATCCCGAAACCGTGACCGCCTTTTTCGTAAATGTGAAGTTCAACGGGCTGCTTTGCATCGTGCCATTTGGTGTACAGTAAAATAGATTTTGGTGCCAGTTTTAATTGGTCATCGTCTGCTGCGCAAATGAACAAAGGCAACTTTTGTTCAGGAACCTGATAACCTAAAACCGCGTCGCTAGGACCGCCGTAGATGGACGCTGCAAAGTTTGGAATGGTAGAAGCATCTTCGCTGTGAAGTACACTTTCCAGAATCACACTTGCACCCGCTGAAAATCCGATAACACCCAATTTTTCCGGATTTACATTGAGTTGAGCTGCATTTTTTCTGATGTAAGAAATGGCAGTTTTAATATCACTTCCAGCCATCACTTTGATCGGTGCTGTTTTCGCATCAAAAGCCGGCCTGTCTTTGATATTTTCCATCATTTCGCGCGCCGGATCGCCGGTTTTGGTTTCGAGCAAACGATATTTTAAAACGACTGCCGTAATTCCTTTTTCCTGAAGAATTTTGGCTAAATCTCTTCCTTCTTTATTAATGGAAAGACTCTGAAATCCGCCACCGGGAGCGATTACGATTACTGTTCCGTTGGCTTTAGCCT
Source organism: Chryseobacterium sp. (assembly GCA_039594975.1). GTDB lineage: Bacteria > Bacteroidota > Bacteroidia > Flavobacteriales > Weeksellaceae > Chryseobacterium. The sequence continues at coordinate 4,367 of JBCNMJ010000006.1, forward strand.
TTGGTGCTTCGTAGATTTCTATTGCCGGAGCGGCAACATTGTACACCAGATGAGTTTTGAATAAATCTGAATCCATTTCTTTTTCAGAATACGTCCAGTTTTCTGATCCTGGCGCTTTTCCCTGGTATAATGGAATTGATTTTTGAGCATTAATGGTAGTTAAACCAAAAAAAAATGCACTTGATATGATAAATTTTTTCATTTTTAAATTGTTTGATTGTAAAAATTTTAACGCAAAGAGCGCAAAGGTTTTTTTTAAGTGATTCGTTGTTTTTAAGTTCGCAAAGGCGTTTCACTGAGCGAAGACCGCATTACGCTGACAGTTAGTTTGTCATTCCGTAGGAATCTCGACAAGAATTGAATATTGAGATTCCACGCTCCACTCCGTTTCGCTCTGAATGACAAACATTCTGTTGATTTTAACAGCGAATTGCACGCAGCCCGACTTGAGCGGACTCTTCGAGAGCCTCAGAGTGACAATCGGGAGCCCTTCGACTTCGCTCAGGATAAACTTCAGGCGGAAATAGCTGCCCAAATATTTATCTTACTTAAATAATTGAGGAACAAATTCATTTAAATACGTTCTCCAATTGCTCCACGTGTGGCCTCCTTCGGATTCTACGTATTGATATCTGAAATTCATTTTATCGAGTTTCTGACGGTATTCTGCTACATTTTTGTATAGAAAATCAGTCTTTCCGATGGCAATCCAGTACAGTTTGTACGAGTTATTTTGCTGGGTTTTCAGTTTTTGATCTAAATTCTGATAAACAGGGCTTTTCTTTTCGTCTGGCGGAAGAATTGCAGGAGAAAAAAGTCCTACATAATCAAAAGTTTTCGGCTGATTGGCAGAGATGTATAACGAGTGGAAACCACCCATCGAAAGTCCGGCAATTGCACGGTTTTTGGCATCAGCTTTTACACGGTAATTAGACTCTGTGAAATCCATAATCTCTTTGAAATACGTTTCCATATCGCCACTGAAAATATCCGGTGTCCTCATATCGATTTTATAAAAACCTTTCGAAGATTCGCCCGGCGCTGCAGAATTGCTTGTATGACCGTTTGGCATTACAACAATCATCGGTTTTGCTTTTCCCTGGGCAATTAAATTATCTAAAATCTGAGAAGCTCTACCTAAAGTCATCCAAGCTTCTTCGTCGCCACCCATTCCGTGAAGCAAATACAAAACAGGGAATTTTTCTTTCGAGTTTTCGTAACCTGGAGGTGTATAAACTGTTAATCTGCGGTCTTCTTTCAGTCCGTTTGATTTGTACCATCTTTTAGAAACCGTTCCGTGCGGCACATTCTGAACTTTATAATTTTCGGATTGTTTTCCGTCAACTAAAAACATACTCATCACCGAGGAAACATCCCGAACCTGATAGGAATTGTTAGGATCGTTAGCTTTTACGCCGTCAACAATGAAAGAGTAGGTATAAATATCGGGATTGAAATCATTTTTTGTAAACGACCAAATACCGTCTTTATCTTTCTGCAAATCGACAGAACCCGGATCCATTCCTTTTGACGGAAACCAGTTTCCCTGAAGTTTTACGCTATTCGCATTGGGAGCAAGCAAACGAAAGGTTACATTCTGACCATTGATTTCGGGAGAAACTAAGTTTTTCTTTCCGCTGAAATCGAGGTTTTCCTGGGCAAACATTAATGAACTTAGCATTAATGAATAGATGGTGTATCTGATTTTCATATTAAATTGTTTATTTTTTTAACCACAAAAGACAGTTTTTAATTCAAAAATAAAATTCTGAGCCTGTACAATACAGACTCAGAATCATCAATTATTTTTTATATTTCTCTGTTCTCGCATCTTTAATCACACCAGACCAGTTCATTCCGTATCCGAAATCGTAGTTGTGACCTTCGGAGTCTTTGTGCGTTTCCATATCGTATGGCACGTCTTCTTTCTGCTTTTCAACGGTTGCCATATTCGCAGGCATCTGAAGCGGAAGCAATCCTGAAGGTTCGTATTTTCCGGTTACAATATCCACAACCGCCTGATTCGATACATTAAAATTCATTAAAATCGCATCAGCGTGCTTTTCAAACTCCCTGAAAACCATCGGTTTTGAAGCCGTTACAGAAACAATCACAGGTTTTCCGTTCATTGCTTTGTATGCATTTTCTATGGCTAATAAATCTGTGAAATTGGTTGCTGTCGAAGTTTTATTTTTAAATGTTCTGTCGTGTACATTGGGTGCAACAACAGGATCTCCCGCTGCAATACTTTTTTCACGGGCTTCCGTTGCTGTATAAGTTTGATATAGAAGAGAAATCGGAAGATATCCGTTTCCGCCTTCTTTCGCATCGATATCGCTGTAACCACCCTCTTCACTGTGCGGACTTTTCACAAAAACTAAGGCAAAATCAGCTTTTGAAGGATCTTCGGTTACGTTATAATGTTTCTTCACTTTTTCGATATCAACAGGATATTCTAAAGACGGAGCCGTGTAAACTCCCCACCAGTTGAACGTCGCCGGAGAATATCTCTTCGGAATGTAAACCGTTTTTCTTTCTTTAATCGGAAGAATGTTGGCTTTGTTTTTCAGCATTACAATAGATTTTACCTGAGCTTCGTAACCGGCTTTCATAAATTCAGGATTACCAACAATTTTCTTAGTTTCTTCAACATTAACGTATGGATTTTCAAATAATCCTGTTCTGAAGAAATTTCTCAGCAAACGAACGGCAGACTGTTCAAATTTTGCACGATATGCTTTTTCTCCGTGTTCTTTTACGCCCATTTGGTAGGCTTCCAAAACAGGGCCTTTATCGTTATTTCCTCCGAATTGGTCGACGCCTGCTTCGAGAACTTTGTAATGACGCTCTGCAATCGAAAGTTTTTCTGCGCCCCAAGGTTTTCCGGCAAATCCGCCCGGAGATTTTGGTTCGTCTGCGGTGATTAGCCAGTCGGTACAAACTACGCCGTCGTATTTGTATTTCCCACGAAGTAAATCAGTAATTAAATACTTGCTGTAACCATTTCCAACATTTTCTCCGTTTTTTGTATCCTGATTAAAACTGATCGTGTAATAAGGCATCACCGCAGCAGCTTCTTTAGTTCCTCCATTGAGCTTAAACGCTCCTTCTGTAAAAGGTTTTACATGGTTTTGAAAATTATTTCCCGGATAAACTGCAAATTTCCCCATTGCCCAGTGACCGTCACGGCCGCCTTCTTCAGGCCCGCCTCCCGGCCAGTGCTTTACCATTGCGTTTACACTCTTATTTCCCCAACCATTCTTACTTCCGTTTGTAGTCTGGAAGCCGTCGATATAACCTCTAGCCATATCTGCCGTCAGTTCCGGACTTTCGGAAAAAACGTAAGCGATTCTGTACCAACGGGGTTCTGTTCCCAAATCGATTTGAGGTGATAATGCGGTTGAAATTCCCAATGCTCTGTATTCCTGAGCGGCGATATTTCCAAACTTTTTTACCAATTCGGGATCGAAAGTTGCGCCCATCGCCAAACCATCCGGCCAAAGAGAAATCTGTCCGCCTGCTCCTTCATTAAATTCCGCAGTTACCGTTGCGGAATGCCTCGGGTCTGTACTGTTGTTAGCCGGAATGCCTAATCCTAAACCTTCGATATAAGCCTGGATATTATTGCTCCATTGTGCTGCAATTTCAGGGGATTCAACGGTTGTTACCAGGACGTGGCGAAGATTGTCTTCCCTTAAGAATTTCTTCTGCTGATCCGTTAAATCAGAAGCTTTTGCCCCGCTTTCTTTGTAAAATTTACCGTTGTATTTTCCTGCCCTGATACCGTCTGCAGGCGCCGGAACCGATTGGTGACCACTGTACAGCATCAAACCTGCGATCTGCTCGATGGTCATTTTTGAAGCTAAATCTTTCGCTCTTTCGTCAACCGGAAGTCTCCAGTCTTCGTATTTATCAAGCTTTCCGTTTTTGTTTAAATCTTTGAATTTATTTCCGCCAACAGTCAGGATTTTCACACCTGAATCTGCGGAATACCCTAAGACAGGACCTTTAGAATTTGTAACTGTCTGAATATTTTGTGAGAATGCTGTTACTCCTAAAAATAATGCAGCAATATTTAAAACTGATTTTTTCATTTTTAAATTTTAGAAATTAAAGCTTACAGAAAACTGACCTGTCAATGGCATAATGTATGTACCTGTCAACAATTTTCCGTAATATGGGCTTGCATCGGTAATCAGTTCGGCACCGTTGATGGTTCCGCTGGCTCCTCTTTGGTTCAGGAAGTTGATGACCGTTGCGCCAACGTTAATATTTTTATTCACTGTATAACTCACGCCACCGAAAGTTTCCCATCTCGGAGCGAAATAAAGAGCGTTCGTAAGATTCGCATATTGTTTTGAGAAGTATCTGAAACTTGCCCAGAATCTCCATTTGTCGACAGAATAGCTCGGATCGATTTCCATCAACACTTTAGCAACACCTAAGACATTGTTGTCACTGTAATCGTAATCTTTTCCGAAGGCATTGAAATTAAATTTCTTGTATACCGGATTCTGGAATGTAATTAAGTAATGTAAATTGAACCCTTTAAATGGCTTTAAAACGAAATCCGTCGTCCAACCCAGTGTCTGGATATCGTAATATACAGTTGCGACTTGTGCCTGAGAGCTATTAGCAGGATTTACAAGATTGTATCTGTTGAGGTTATTATTTTTCTTCAGATAAGTTGCCTGCGAAATCAGCTGAATCCAGTTGGTGTTCCAGAAAACTCCGAATGCGCCCAACGGACTTTTGATTTTATTGGTATTGGGTTCGAAAGCCTGTGAATAACTTTCAAGCCTTCTGTTTTCTTCGGTGTACAAGAAGTTCGCTAAAACCCCAAAGTTTTTCGTAATGTTGTACGTAGCATTCAAACTTCCTGCAATCTGGAAAAAGCTTTGGTTGATTTGATTAAACTGATTAGGATCGCTAAAGCTAAAACCAACAGTTCTTGGCGTCAGAGAATATTCACCGTCAAGGATATGGTTTCTCAAATGAAGACCATAGCTCAAATTGAAATTATCCGTCACCTTCCATTCATCGGTACCGTACACTGAAAGCTTGTTTTCTGTTCCGCTGTGGTATTCTCCGCCTGCGTTGTAATTGTAGAAGCCGTCTGCATCTGTATTTGGCCCAATTAATCTTTGCGGCTGCGGTTCAACACTCTGGAAGAAGAAAGAACGGTTGGATGTGAATTTGTCAACATGATAAAATTGTTCCAATACGCCGAAAGTCACGTTGTGGTTTCCAAGCTGTTTATTCAGTGAAAAACGTCCGGCAACACTGGTAATCGGAGTTTCCGGTGTATACATTCCCAGAATAGTTCCTACCGGTCCGGAATAAGACTGGCCGTTGGAAGCGAGCTTATATCCTGCTGAAGAATCTGCATTGAAAATACTTAGTGGAATCATATTGGCCATTTTTACTTTAGAGAAGTGCGCTCTGGTAGAGAATTTAAAATTCCAGCCGCTGTTCAGAAGGTAATTACCGAAAATATCAATGTTGTGCGAAGTTGATCTGTTGTCATTTCCGCTCATCGATTTCCACGAGTAATCTCCTGTAAGAATATCTTTAATTTTCATCTCGCCATCTCTCACCACATAAGAATCTCTACCAATTTTAAAATTGTCAAGCTCAGTGACTTTACCTTCCGGTCCGTATTGGAACACTGCATAATTGGTAATGCTGTAAGAATCTGCATATTTGTATAAAATTGAGATTTTGCCCTTGTCATTATCGAAATATTTGGTAATACCTGCTCTGAAAATTTTGGTTTCATCGGCATTTCTGGCAAAGCCTAATTTGTAGGTACTCGGATCAAAGTTGGCAAAAGCCCCTACGGTATACGTCCAGCCGTTTTTGGAAATCGGTCCCGACGCATTCACATCTCCCTGCAACCAACCAAAAGTACTGGTTGTAAATTTCCCTTTTAATTTAAAATCTTTAGTTCCTGTTTGGGCATAAGAATTTACCGCAAAACCAAGATCACCCATTGTATTGGCTAATTGATCCATTTTGAGAAGCCCGGTTCTTTCAAGGCCTACACTTTGTCTCCAGGTTTTATTGGGAAGCTCCGGCCAAAAAAAATAAACTACTGGAAGGTCATTTTCAAGAATCGTAATTCCTCCAACGGTTGATGGTAAGCCAATATTAACGTCTCTGGGACTTGTATTGTTAGCAGCGTTTAGCATTACATTTCTGTTGTTATCTTCTTTGGACGTAACAGTTTTTACGCCTTCTACAGGTTTCGTAGCTACATTCACAGCATTTTTCACTGCAAGGCTATCGACCTTTTGCCCGAATGCCCCACTGAAGGAAAGCAGGAGTCCCAATGCGGAAATTTTCAGTTTTGGATTTTTCATAATCTGTTATTATAAAGTTTAATTTTTACAAGGAAATATAGGATGCATATGCAACATCTTAATAATTGATTTTCAGTATCATAAATAATGGCTTCTATAAGAATTATATCTGATATGGGGTTTTATATTTTCATATAAATATTGGTTGCTTCATTAGGAAGCAACCAATATTACATTCTTTTTTTGATACGACCAAATGAATGTTAGGAAAATTTAATATTTGTTTATTTTATTGATTATTAGTTTGTTAAATGATAGTCTTGTTGCGAATAGTATCGAAAATCTTTTGAAATGTTAAAAAATCGTAAACTGAACATTACCCAAAAATAGAATCTGGAGGCACAAATTTTGGTTCTTCCTAAATATGACCTTAAATTTGTTCCAGTCAAATAATAGAAAATAAACATGAATCCCCATAAGCAGATCTTAGAGAAATCAGTTGAGTCCTATGAGCTATATTTACCACATATTTCTATCGATACAGTTATCTTCGGCTTTAGCGAAAATGAGCTTAAAGTACTTGCGATCAAGATGAAATTTAATCAGCAATGGTTTCTTCCAGGTGGTTATCTTCAAAAGAAAGAACATATAGATGATGCCGCTGTGAGAATTCTGTCTCAGCGTGCAGGGGTAACCAATATATTTCTGGAGGAGTTTGCGGTATTCGGAAAGTATGGACGAAGCGAAGATTTTTTTGCGGATTATGAGGACAGCTTATGGCATAAGCAAAGATTTGTTTCTATTGGATATTATGCATTGGTCAACTATCATAATGTTTCCCCCAAAGCAGATGAAATGAGTGAAGAATTTGACTGGCTGGATGTCAACAATCTTGATCAGTATACTATTACCATGGACCATAAGGAAATTATCCAAAAGGCACTCTTGACTCTTAGGGAGCGTATTACTTATAAGCCTATAGGATACAATCTCTTACCGGAGAAATTTACGATGACGGAACTGCAAAAGTTGTATGAAACGATATTGGGAAGGAGTCTTAACCGGGGTAATTTTTATAGAAAGATCAAAAATATGGGAATCTTGACAAAATTGAACGAACTGCGAACAGGTGGCGCCCATAAAGCACAGGAGCTGTATTCTTTTGACAAGGAAAATTATGAAAAAGCTCTGCAGGATGGGGTCAATAGCTGGTAACTAGAATAAGTACAAAAATTTAAGATTTTTGTGGAGGTTCCATAATGTTCTATAATTGATTGTACATTCTTTACTTTATTTTAAACTCACTGGGTCTCATATTTGTCAACTGTTGAAAATTATTGCTGAACGCTGATATGTTTGAATAACCAACTTCATATGCGATTTCGGTAAAATTCAGATCTGTATCTTTTATTAACTCCATTGCGCGGATAATCCGAAGCATTTTTAAGTATTGAACAAAAGTAATGTGCAGTTTTGTTTGGAACAATCTTGTTAAACTTCTTACACTCATTCCGGATTGCCGGGCAATAGCATCTAAGCTGAGGTTTTCATTTAACCGATTTCTGATATGATCAATAATAGCATTGAGCCGTTGATCGTCTGTTGTAGGAAGTTGAATGGAGAATTTTTTAAGATTTTCTTTTGAGAGTACATTCTTAAGTGTTGATAAAAATTCAAATTCCCAGGAACCCGGATAATAATCTCCCTGCCATTTTTCACTAAATGACAGCATTTCTGCCAAAAGCTTACTCACCGGATAAATACCCAACTCATCATAAAAGCCTTTCACTTCATCAACTGGAAAATAGATATTGATGATATAGAGATCCTGTGTATTAAACATTAGGTTGTGAGGATAATTTTTGGGTATCCAGATATAATGATTAGATGGAATATAGAAATCCTTTTCTTGCGTTTGCAAGTAAGCGATACCACCATAAACCAATAACAACTGCGCTTTAGCATGATGATGTGAAGGAAAAAGCTGTTCTGTCTGCTGCCGTATCATCAGGATTGAATCTGGGTGTTGATCAACAACATCTATTAATTGATTAAAATCTTCCATTTGGCCAAATATAACAAATATTAGGCTAATTATATAAAAAAGAGGTAGGGAGGAGTAGATAATTTTGCTGTGTAAATAATAAATAATCTTATGAAACATAAAAAAGTATCTCTTCCTAAAGAGCTTGAAACTAGAAATAAAAAATCCGATAATAAATTGCAGCCCAACATCTATTGGTTTGCTTGTGTCTATTATTCTCCTTTTATGCCTATGGTTGATTTAACCTTTGCTTTCGATGAATTAAAAAAGTTGCTAAAAACTGGATTGCAGAGAAAAATATATAAGAATTTATAGAAGGAAAATTGATGAAACAATATAAAATAGCCTCATTTTTTGGCATCCTATTGTTCCTATTTGGACATTCTCTAGATGCTCAACAAACAGAAAGTACTCAAGCATTAAGTTTGGAAGAAATATTAAGTTTGGAGGAAATATGGAAGATTGCCGGAGCTAATAATCGTCAACTTAAATTGGCTGATTTAAATCTGCAGCAAAGCAAATTAGAAATACTTGAAGCCAAAGATCATTTGTTGCCGGAGCTTTCAATAGGTGGCGATGTAAAGCTCAATTCCAAATTTTTGATCTATGACAATGGGCTGTTATCGTCACCTCAGGATGTACCTGTAAAAGGTTATGGATATGGACTGGGATACAGCTTGAATTTCAACCTTTTCAATGGAGGTAAAGACCGAAGAAACATCGTTATGAAAAGGGAAGAGGAGTTGAGAAAACAATATGAAGTTGATCTACAAAAAGATAATGTAAAATACAATGTGGCGGTTGCATATTTTGATTTGTATAAGTTTCTGCATTTCCATGATTTTCTTGGAGCAGAAATGGAAACAGAAAAGAAACAGCTGGCACTGATAGAAAGTTTGTATAAAAACGGTATTGTATTAAAGAGTGATGTGCTGAGAACATCTGTAAAATTATCACAATTGAAACTCAGCCTCTCCGATGTTGAGAAAAAGATAGAAATAGCTAAACAAAGACTTAATATCCTGATGGGACGTGAGACTGAAGATGAATTAACGATCAATTATCAGGATAGAGTTGAACTTGATGTCATGACAGTTAGTGATTACAATGATTATATAGATATTGCATTAAATCAATCTCCAGATTACAAAATAGTTAATAGCGATATCAAATGGAGCGAATTAAACATCAGACAGATTAAAGCTGCAAGATTGCCTAAAATCTCGCTATACTCCAATTACAATTATACTTATCCGCAGATTTCATTTTACCCGTATTCGAATGATCTGTGGGGATTTGGTCAAACAGGAATTAAAGCACAGTTTTCTATCGACAATCTCTATAAGAGTAAACATTCAATAGCTCGCGCTGAGGTTGTCAGCAATCAGGCAAAAGAAAAAGCTGTAATGAAGAAGGATGAGATTTCCATACAGGTAAAAGAATCCTATTTACAACAGCAACAAGCCTTGGAAAGTGTTGAAACAGCTGAAAAAATTATAGCAAAAAATACCGAAACGGTCCGGGTTATCCGAAGCAGTTATCTGAATCAGGAGTCTCTTCTTACAGATCTGCTGGAAGCAGAAAATACATTATTGGAAGCAAAATTCAATTTAATAACGGCACAAACAAACGTGCAACTCACAAAGATCAGATTATTGGCAATCGTAGGAATTCTTTAACACAACATCATGAACAAGAATAAAACAGACAAAATTATCATAATCCTTACTCAATGGTTTGGGATCGCCTTATTTGCGGGAATCATTATTTGGATCACAACCTATTTTTTTAAAGGTTATCGTTATGAACAGACTAATGATGCTCAGATCGATGCCTATCTGTCTCCAATCAATGTAAAAGTAGGTGGTTATATCGATACAATATATTACAAAGACAATCAGAAAGTTAAAAAAGGAGATACACTTGTGGTGATTGAATTGGACGAATATGAGCTAAAAAAAAATGCAGCATCAGCAGAACTAATGGGAGTACATGCCAAATTACCTATCCTGGCTGCAAATGAGGAAACACAAATTAAAAATATCGAAGTGATAAAGGCACAACTGGCAGGAGCTCAAGCGCGGTTGAATCAACAAAAAAAAGAATTTGAACGTTATAAAAGTTTATTGGCTGATGAATCTGCTACGCAACAAAAATTCGATAATATCAGTACTTCTTTATCGATCTCACAATCAGATTATGATCAGGCAAAAGCTTCTTTACATGTAGCCAAATCAAAGCTAAATGATTTCAGAGCGCAGCGAAACTCAATACAGGCCGAAATAAAGCTCAAAGAAAATCTTCTTCAAAGACAAGAATTGGACATTAGATATAGTGTTGTCACTGCTCCTTTCGATGGTCAGATTGGTAAAAAGACCATTCAGCAGGGACAGCTGATCCAGGCAGGGCAAACTCTGGCATTTATGCTGAACAGTGCCGAGGAAAAATGGGTAACGGCAAATTTTAAAGAAACACAGATTGCTAATTTCAAAATTGGGCAAGCGGTATCTGTCGAAGTGGATGCTTTTCCAAATGAAAAATTCAATGGTGTTATTGAATCGCTTTCGCCTACCACAGGTTCGCGTTATTCGTTACTTCCTCCTGATAATGCCACAGGAAATTTTGTTAAAATCATCCAACGCATTCCTGTTCGGATCAAACTGACAGATAAGCCAGACAAATTAGCGAAACTTTCTGCAGGAATGAATGCAAATGTTTATGTTTTAAAAGACTAAATGATGCAGGCACATAAAATACCTATTTTTAAATCATGGGTGTCCGAATGGATGGCAAGATCTGTAATATTTGCTATTCTTATGACCTGTCTGTTTAGCTTTGCCTTCTACGGCAGTCCGGTTGCGGCAATGGGCTTTTACGGTATACAACCTACCGATGTACAATATGGCATGGTTGTTATCTATGGTTCAACTGTAGCTTTCCTGGCTCTTGATTTCCGTATTGTAAAGTATGTTGAGCCTAGAAAATATTTACTGACAGCACTTGCCATCAACGTCCTGGGTTCAACGGTATGTTTTCATTTCAAGGACTGGATATTATTTATTATCTTCCAGTTTTTGCAGGGGATTACCTGTGCACTGATGTCAGGTATCGTATTACAACTTATTTTCCCAAGATTAGAGTCTGTACGTGCCCGTGTAATTGCTTATACCCTTCTTTACGGAAGTATACAGATTGCAGTGCCATTTTATTCCATCTATACGAGCATAGTAATTCATTTTTTTGATTTTAACTGGCTATTCTACGGATTCAATATCATACTCATCAGTCTAACATTCATTGTGTTACTTACCATGAACCGTAAGGCACGATTTACCAAAAAAATTCCACTCTACCAGGTGGACTGGACAGGTTATCTGTTGTATGTATTGTTTATCTTGATATTAGGATACATTCTTGTGTATGGAAGACAATTGGGATGGTTAGATAATCCATTGATATCCATTCTTAGTATAAGCAATTTAGCTATCCTTTCTCTTTTTGTTATCAGAGAAATAAAGCTTAAGAGGCCATTAATCAATTTGCGGGTTTTTAAGATAAAGAATTTTGTGATTGGTCTTTTACTTCTTTTTATATTTTACATATTCAAAGGAAGTACGGGCCTTGCTTATGGCTATATTGAAGTGATTTTAGGAAATGATCCTGTGAATACCATTCCTATATGGATCGCCGTAATTACAGGAACAATTTTGAGTATGTTTATTACCTCTCGTTTTATTTTGATGGGCTTTAACCTGGTAAGAATTATCATCTTTGGCTTTTTTGCTATGGCGGTGTATTACGTTTATATGTTGCTATTTGTTTCTGTACAGGGCGAAACAGCTGATTTTATCCTACCTCTGTTTATTTATGGTATAGCAACAGGAGTATTATTTGTTCCGATTGTTTTATTTACTGCTTCATCTGTACCTCCTGAAATTTCAATAAGTGCATCACTTATTGGAATATTCGCAAGGTTTACAGGATTTACGGTTAGTCTGACACTTAATAATGAGCTACAATTATTTGCAAAGTCGGCAGTTCGGGAAAAGGTAAGGAAAAACATCACGGATATTAATCCTCAATTACCCGTTACTTTATTGGATATCCAAAAGCAATATACGAGTGCAGGTAACGATGTATATACCTCAAAAGCGGTATCAACCGACTATTTTAATCAATTCGTTGGGCATCAGATATTGGCCCGCGCTACGCGAGATTATTATGATTTGTTGCTAACGGGTGTGATTTCAGTAATCATTATTTTACTCTTCTTTCCTCAAATTCAACATGTTGTTTTGAAATTAAGGAAAAAGAATTGGTTTATTTAGAGTAATAGATTCATGTTAATTATTCAGGATTTCCTCAAAATAAAATACAGTTTTATGGTTTGATTATTAAATCAGTCTTAAGTTATTATTTATTAGGGTGATTATCTTAATATTTTAACTGAATAAAAGCTTTATCTAGACCGTTAAAATAATTTTTTCATCATTTGTACTTTTATCTCCGGAACTTCCGGAGTTTTTGTTTCTACATTTATCGCGTATTGCAGTTTAACTTTAGGTGTTCAAGATTTTGCTATCTATCTAATCAAGTTTTCGATAACAATAGCAGAGGCGCCACCACCACCATTGCATATGGCGGCTACTCCATATTTACCTTTTTCTTGCTGTAACACATTCAGCAGTGTCACGATAATCCTTGCGCCGGAAGCTCCTATTGGATGGCCTAAAGCTACGGCTCCTCCGTAAACATTGACTTTTTCTATATCTAATCCCAAAATTTTTTGATTGGAAAGAATAACAGAAGCATAGGCTTCGTTGATTTCAAAATAACTGATATCAGCAATATTTAAGTTGGCTTGTTTCAAAGCTTTGGGGATTGCAATGGAAGGTGTGGTCGTAAACCACTCTGGAGCTTGGGCTGCATCGGCATATGATACAATTTTAGCTAATGGTTGTAAATTATATTTCAATACGGCATCTTCAGAAGCAAGTAATAAAGCTGCTGCACCATCATTCAAATTGCTCGAATTAGCGGCAGTGAGTAATCCGTCTTTTTCAAAGACAGGTTTTAACTGTGCTACTTTCTCCGGAATCAGTTTATAGATATCTTCATCTTTGTCTATGATAACGGTTTCTTTCTTTTCCTGAACAGTTACTGTAGCAAGCTCATTCTTGAATTTACCCTGCTCTGTGGCTTTTTGTGCATTTTTGTAAGAGCGTAAAGCATACTCATCAATTTCTTGTCTGGTATGTCCATACTTTTTAATTCCTAATTCAGCTGCACTTCCCATATGAAAATCATTATACACATCCCATAATCCATCTTTGGTCATCCCATCGATAAGACTAACATTCCCTAACTTTGTACCTTTCCGCAAAAATGCATAATGGGGCACATTACTCATGCTTTCCATACCGCCTGTCACTACAATGTTTTCCAATCCGGTTTGAATTTGTTGTGCTCCCAGCATCGTTGCCTTCATTCCTGATGCACACACTTTATTTATAGTGGTAGCATCTTTTTCATATGGGATTTTTGAAAAAATTGCAGATTGTCTGGCTGGAGACTGTCCAACCCCTGCACTCAACACATTTCCCATATAAATACTGTCAATCCATTCAGGGCTTAATGCAATACTTTTCAGTGCATTTTCGATGGCGATACTTCCTAATTGCGTTGCTGTATATCCCGATAAATTACCTAATAGGCTGCCTATAGGAGTTCGTTTAGCGGATACGATAAATACATCTTTCATAAATTTTATATTTTGTAATATATCGAACAATATATTGATATTTATAATTTTCTATCTTGAGTTTATTTTGAAGCGAATCATAATATGTACAAATGTAATAAAAATATACCAATCGGTATTTTGTTTTAATTATATTTGCATGCAATTAAAGTTTTATTTTTAGAAATCAGGAGGATGAGAATGAGTTTAAAAAGATATAGTTGTTGGGAAATATATTACTCTTATTCAAAGTATTGTAAAGGAAGGCATTACTTTTAAATTTGAATGATCCAAATAGTTACCAATAGTTGCATCAAGAATTAACATATTGTTAAACAAGAATTACAAGTTTATTTTTTTAAATATTAATATACCGATCAGTATATTTTGAAATTACTAAAAATGAAAAAAAGATATATAGATAGTAGTTAAAGAGTTTAACGCGCTACTTAAAGTCACCGAAACCTTCAATAATACACAAATAAATTATTGACGGCCAACAACTAAAAACTTTATACTGAAAAGGACCGCTATTTTATACTAATTATAGCCCGTTTTATATACATCATTAACAGTATAACTAAGGATAACTATAAAAATAATTTATGAACAACCTCTTAAAATTAACGATCGAGGCACATGGTGGCCTTGAAAATTGGAACAAGTTTAATAACGTATCGGCACATCTAAAAGTTGATGGATTAACCTGGATCAGAAAACAACAATCGGGAATTATAAATGATACATATGTGTCTGTAAGTACCAAAAAGCAATCAGTATCTTTTCAGCCGGTTTATGCAGATTGGAAAACGTCGTTTGAACCTGACCATGTTGCAGCTTTAACACTGAATAATGAAGTAATTGAAGAACTTTCAAATCCAAGACAGTCATTTATTAATCATAAAAGGGAAACACCTTGGACGCGCCTACAGGCATTTTATTTTGCAAGCTATGCCATATGGATTTACTTCAACGCACCGTTTTGCTTTGCAAATCCTGTTTTTGAGGTAGCAGAAATTGATCCCTGGGAAGAAAATGGCGAAACATTCCGTAGGTTACGGGTTGTTTTTCCTGAAACAATCGAAAGCCATAGCCGTATTCAGACATTTTATATCGATAAAATTGGTCTTATACGAAGGCATGATTATAATGTGGAAATTTCTGAAAATGTGGCAAGTGCTCACTATCTGTATGATTATACAGAAGTACAGGGGATAAAATTTCCGACCAAAAGACAGGTATTTATTCGTAACTATGATAATACAAGTCTCCAACCTGAACCAGTTCTGGTGGTGGTAAATGTAGTGGATATTGCTCTTGAATAGTTCGTACAAACTTCTTTATAACTGCATACAATAATAAAATATCATAACTAATTCAAGGATTTTTTTAAGATTGAATATACCGATCGGTATATTTAATCTTAAAAAAGAAAATTTATTAAAATGAATCGAATACTCTTGATTATTACCGTAATATCGGCAGCTATTATGGAATTGATTGATACGTCGATTGTCAACGTGGCAATCAATCATATGAGCGGAAGCCTGGGAGCAACATTGGAAGATACTTCCTGGGTTGTGACTTCTTACGGCATCGCAAATGTTATCATTATCCCGATGACGGGGTTTCTTGTAAATAACCTGGGACGTAGAAATTACTATATCGGTTCTCTTGTGTTGTTTACATTTTGTTCTTTTATGTGTGGAAATGCTTCCGGTATATGGGAACTGGTAGCTTTTCGCTTTTTTCAGGGGATAGGTGGAGGTGCATTGCTTTCCGTTTCTGCGACGGTTGTTTACGAATGCTTTCCGAAAGAAAAACAAAATATAGCGAGTGCTCTATTTGGTATCGGTGTTTTTATCGGACCAACGATTGGGCCAACACTTGGCGGAAACATAATTGATAACTATTCCTGGGAATGGATTTTTTATATTAATATCCCTATCGGTATTATCACTGCTGTTATCTGTTATCGGATACTTCCTGAATCTCCAACAAGAAAAAAAATAAAAGAAATAGATTGGATGGGAATCATATTACTGATCGTAGGGGTCGGTTCTTTACAGACCATTCTGGAACGTGGAGAAACAGAAGATTGGTTTGAAACCCGCTATATTACGATACTTGCAGTAACTGCATTTATTTCTCTTCTTCTTTTTGTTTATAGGGAACTTACAACGGCATACCCTGTCGTCAAGCTATCAATTTTAAAATCCCCTTCATTAAGTATTTCCGCATTGCTCACTTTTATTACAGGTATGGGGATGTTTACTTCTATTTATCTTACTCCTGTATTTGCTCAGAGGCTCTTACAGTTTACACCATCAATGGCTGGTTTAATGCTCCTTCCCGGATCGATTATTGCCGTATTTGCCTTAATTATTACAGGGCGTGTGCTACAGAAAGGTGTGCCCCCTGCAATAATTGTATTCATTGGCTTTTGTTGCTTCATCTACTTCAATTGGTCAATGTCCAAAGTGACTTTAGAAGTTTCATTCGCTACAATTTCGGTTAATTTAATTTTCAGGGCACTGGGAATGGCATTACTGACTGTCCCTCTTTCTACGCTTGCTATTTCTTCATTAAAACCCGAAGATATACCGCAGGGAACAGCAATAAATAATATGATGAGACAGCTGGGAGGATCTTTTGGCATCTCTATCATCAATACTTTTATTGTCAGAAGAATGGCTCAACACAGGTCAGATCTGGTTTCAAACATTACATACACCAACAATTCAGTGGTAGAAAGACTGAATAAGTATACAACCCTTTTTCAAAGTAAAGGTTTTAGCCTGGGTGATGCGCACCATAGAGCCATCGGACTAATGGATGCGATTGTTCAGAAACAAGTTTTCATTTTAAGTTATATCGACGCTTATCTTTTCATCGGGGCGGCATTTGGTCTGGCATTACCGCTATTGTTATTTTTCTCAAGGAAGAATCGTAATAAAAAATTAGTGATTGCATCAGCAGATCATTAATGAAATTTAATCTTAAAAAATAAAATTATGAATACAAAAATAAGATAATCATAAGCTCTGGTGGTGGAAAAAGCACAAGAAGAAATGCTTATAAATTATTTATCTATTTCTAATTAGATGAAAAGCTCTTGCTTTCAGGCTAAAAGAATCAGCAATCATAAACGTTTCTTCTTGTTGCTTATAAATCAAATTAAAACAAGAATTGCAAAGCTTGTTTTTATAAGTAATTTCTTATGGATTAAGTTTTTTGAATATAATTTTTAGCATTTTCGATCCATTAGATTTAAATAGTAAAATAATTATTTATCTTTTACATTCTCAATTTTTTCTATCATTCTTTCAGCATTACCGTTGGTTCCGCCAAGACTGATTGCTTTTTTATAACTTTCTAAAGCTAAATCATATTGTTTATTGGTAAAATACGCTTCTCCCAAACTATCGAATAGATTAGCATCTTTAGGAAACTCGTTGGTGGCCACTTTAAATATGGTTATGGATTCATTAATTTTTCCAACTTTTAATAATTCATATCCTAACTTATTAAGTTCTCCAGGGTTTTCAAAGCTATATTCATTTTTAGCATTTTTCTTGAGTAAAAAGTAAGATTCTATCGCTTTATTTACATCGTTGAGAGATTCCTTTCTTATCGCTTGATAAATAGATTTTTTAGGAATATCGTACTCTTTTCCTAACATCAGATTATGAGTAATATGCCCTAAATCCCAAACTCTATTGAGGTTATTGGACATTAGAATTATTGTGATATTGTTTTTAAAGTCGTTTAAAAAGATGGACTCAAATTTATACGATACACCATTGTGCCTTTGTAGCTCTTCTTTTTCAAAGTATCTGCCAAGAGATCCGCCTTCGTCTTTTGCATATGGATTATTCAGTAAAGTTTGAAAGGATTCTTTGGATATTAATCGATTAGAATTCATGGCTTCAACCCATTTATAGAGATCATTGATATCTACCCAAAGCCAACCGCTTATAAATTGCATTTCCGGGCATTTAATATTGTCAAAATCATAACAGGACGTTCGATTTTTATATCCTGATTCGGGATCAAACACCGAATTGGTCATTTTCAAAGGCTCAATTATATTTTTAGAAACAAATTCCTCAAATGACATTCCGGTAACCTTCTCAATGATTCTTCTTTGTAGAAAGACATTGCTATTGTCATACTTGTAACCAGTCCCCGGCTCAAAAAGTAAACTATCATTATTTCTTAAAATATTCCATGCCTCCTCATCACTTTTAGGTACTTTTGGGTCGATTTGCGGAATACCACTGGCGTAATTAATCAAATGACGTATGGTTACTTTCTCTTCCCATTTTGGTAATCCTAAATTAAATTTGGAGACCTTATCATCAAGATTAAGAAGACCACGTTCCACCAAAATCATTATGGCAACCGCATTAAATTCCTTTGCTATAGAACCAATGTTGAATATCGATTTTTTGTTTAAGGGAGTCTGTTTTGTTTCATCAGTAAAACCAAATGATTTTTGATAGATGATTTTATTATTTTTAGCGACAAGAATATTTCCGTTGAATAAACCTCTTTCGTAGGATTTTGTCATTACAGAATTAATTTGATCGATTAATTTTTTGTTAGTTATGTCAACTTTAAAATCTGTTTTAGCTTGTTTAGCGAATTGGGTATTTTGTACTCTTTTTTGAGAAAGCACATGTGTTGAAAGAATGCAAAGAAAGATTACAATTATATTTTTCATGAGAAATTTTGACTCTTATTTTTGTTGCAAAAATGCGTCAGAATGCATTAATATGCGACCGATTAAAAAAAGTCGAACTCATTTTCTGAAAGTAATTTGATTTTACAAAGCCTGTTTTCTAAAGTCAGTTGGTGTTTTTCCAGTATATTTTTTGAAAGAAGTATTAAACGAAGATTTGGAATTAAAGCCAACCTGGTATAGAATTTCCAAAACAGTGAGCTCTTTTTGAGAAGGATCTTTCAGGATTTCCATTGCTTTTTCAATTCTATATTCATTGACGAAATCAAAAAAATGTTTATCCATGTACAAGTTGATCAGAGTAGACAAATCTTTGACGGGCATTTTTACCTGCTCCGACAGATCCTGAATCGTTAATGAAGAATCCAAATAAGGTTCTTTTTCCACCATGAAGCTTTTTAAAAGTTCAATTTCCTTATTTTTTTCATCAATGATTGCGGTGCTGGCTTTTTGTTTCGGAACAACTTCTGTAATTGGTTTTAGGTCTGAATTTACTCCTCGGAAAAATTCCGGATTGTTTAATGCAACAAACAGATACCAACAGGTACAGAATAAAAATGCAAACCCATCAAGCGTTACGATCCAGGCTCGAATCTCGCCCGGACCCAATATAAAAGTAACCAGCCATCTTATAAGGACTATAAAATGTATGGCATAATATAGAATTGTTATTTTGTAAAGTGCATTAAGTGAAGAAATATTGGGGTTTGTATAATTCTCAAGATAGACTGTTTTGGATTTTCTAATCACAAGAAATGAAGCAATAAAATACACCTGAAACAGAAATTCGAACAAAAAGTAAAAAAACTGCGTTATAGGCATTTCATAGATGCCATTTATAAAGTGTATTTTCGAAGCTCTGTCTACTGAGTAAATCCCCCACATTAAGTACAAATTATAAGCAATAAACGGAATTAGGTGCACTAAATGTTTCGGTTTTAATCTGAAGTTTGTATAACAAACAGACAACACATAGAGATAAAATGATGCCGGAACCAGATAGACAATGCTCCAACGAAACGCCTCGAGGTTGATATGGTTTATTGGAAAATCTCGTGTCAAAAATTTGACTGCATCTACAGCATTGGTAAAAAGAAAGAAAGCAAGAAGCCAGTTTGAAAGCCTGTGCTTAGATTTTACGGTAATCAAAAACAAGGCAAGCAAAAGTACCATGAAAATCCCAATAGTGGAAACGAGATGCAGAAAATTAAACTTGTCCATTATTTTTAATAGAAATAGAAATAGAAATACAAATTTAATTCTTATCAGATTAAAATATTTGATGTTTATCGTAATTATTGTTCAACACTGGGAAGGCTGGTAGGATATTAACTTTCAAGAGTCCTCAACACTAAAAAGTGTTGAGGGTTTTTCTATTTAAGTCATATGAATAATCTGTGTAGTTATTTTACTACACGAACTTCCATGTTCCACTACAAAGAAACTTTTTTCACCGCTGTAGATTTGTAATGTAAAAAGAGGACAATTAAACAAGAATAAAAATTAAAAATAATATTATCATGAAAAAACAAATTGTAATCGCAGCCTTAACTTTCGGAGCCACCATATTAGGAACTAGCAATGTTCAGGGCTCGAAGACTTATACCCAAGCAGTAACTTATACAGCAACAGCTTTATAATTGCTGAGTTTTAATAAAATTATTTATTTTTTAAATCAGATATATTATGGAAAAAAATGAAAGTATAGTAACAGAGTGCTTCAAATGTGGAACACGTTATAAGAACTATTTTAAAGCATCACCCTGCTGTAAGTCAATTATTTTGAAAGTAGATGAAAATGGAAGCCGTACAAGTATAACTTTTCTCAGCTCATTATCGCTATCACGTTCAGAATTTATTAAAGTAAATAGATAATAATATCTAAGGCATATCTGCTGGGATTAAATAGTATCAAAAGATTAATTTTATTTGTTAGCAAATTGTTGGCTTAAAAAGATCTGCAGCTGCCACATCCGGATTCAGGATGTTAGCAAAATTTATTTCCTGACTGAAAAGTAAATATTTTTCATATTAATATTTTGTGATTTGGTGTTTCAAAGGCTTCCCATAGGAGGCCTTTGATTTTGTATGTATTGATACCGATCTGGAGAAAATTCAAAATCCGGGAATAAGTATCTATCAGCTGTAACGTAGAATCTATCAAAAAATAGTCTTGGAAATGACAATCGAATTACCTATTATTGCATTACTGACATTAAATCCTCTTTGTGAGAAAAAATGTCTGCAAACCTGAATCAGAGATTTAATTAACCTTAATAACTATGCTTAAAAAAATAGTAGTTGGTTTTTTAAGCATTAATACTACATTTATGGGTAATTTTGTCAACGAACTGCAATCAAAAATCGAAAGGCTGGAAAGCGAAATCAATTTCAAAAACGGACTGATCTCGATATTGGCTCATGACTCAAAAGAAATGTTTGGAACATTTTTGTTGCTTATAGAAGAGCTAGAGCAAAAGAACATAAGTGAGGAAGATTTTTTTAAATTGTTGCCCCAGATAAAAAGAGATGCACAAAAGAATCTACAAACTGTTCAGGACAGTGTTACCTGGCTAAAAACACAGTACGGGGAATTTAAGATTGACCCTGTTAAAATTATGGTGATCGATCTTTTTCACTATTTAGAAGAAACATATGCTGCTAAATTAAAAGAAAAAAATATTAATTTTTATTTTAAAGGAGAACACAATGCATTTCTTTCGGGTGATCGTATGTTACTCGAATATGTTTTAGACAAAATTTTTAACAATGCGGTAAAATATTCTCTTCCTGGACAAGATATATATTTACAAGCAATTACGGAAGATGATAACGTGGTGCTTTCGGTGATTGATTTCGGAACGGGAATGAATGAAAAATATTTATCTGCGATCTACACTTATAACATTCCTATATTCCTGGGAACTGCCGGCGAGAAAGGAGTTGGGTTAAGTTTGAAAATTGTAAAAAATTTTATATCCTTGCTGCATGGAGACATCCAAATCATTTCCGCTGAAAATAAAGGCACTACGGTTTCCCTATTTTTACGTAAATTTATAGAATGATGGATTCAAAAGTAAACGTTCATATTGCTGTAGCAGATGATCATGGTATTGTCCGGATGGGTTTGATACAAACAATTAAACGACTCATGTCCAATGTCATAATTTTTGAAGTAGAGGATTATAAATCATTGTACAAACTCATTCTGAAAGAAGAATTGGATCTAGCCATTATGGACGTTAATATGCCTAATGGTACTGTTCAGGAAGCAATAGATTATATAAAAATTCACCGACCTGAACTAAAAATTTTAATATTTTCTTCACAGGATGAAGAGTTGTATGGGATACGTTACATAAAAATGGGTGCCGGTGGCTATCTAAGCAAACAAAGTTCTGCTGAAGTAATTGAAACTGCTTTAACTGCGATGCTCAATAAGGGTCGATATGTTAGTGATAGTATAAAAGAAACTATTTTTTTAGAATCATTAACTGGTGCAGCAAAAAATTCTCCCTTTGAAGCACTATCAGATCGCGAATTGCAAATTGCCAATAAACTTGCAGAAGGTCTTCCTCTTAAAGAAATTTCTAATCAATTGAATCTCCATTCATCGACGATCAGTACTTATAAAAACAGGTTGTTTGAGAAGCTGAAAATACGATCCATACCTGAATTGGTAGAGATTCTTAGGCTGTATAATCAGTAGAGATTCTATCGGAAAAATTGACTATGATTCGTTTGGTTGTGAAGGATCAAATGATTGTTAAAAGCTTGAAATAAATCTAAACATAATATAATTTTATTGTCTAATAATCTCTACTATGGTTCTTCTTTTAGTAGGAAAAAATGAAATTTTCCACAGAATTATATTTCGGATGACTCCAAGCTGATTTTCAGGAAGGAGAAAGTCAATTTCCTGCTCTTACGTCCATCTTCATCAATTACTTGCGAATTTAACCTTTCGATCTTCTTTTGAATTTTCGAATATTCTTTTCTTCTTAAAATATGGAGTAGACGGATAAAAATTTTAGTACAACGATAATCAGGCCGGCAATAGTGGGTATCCACAATCGGACATTTTTCTTTCCTACATAATCGATATTTCCTGAAAAGTTAACTTTTGACGGAACTAGTTTTCGAACCGCTAAAATGAATAGTTTTGCTAAAATTATTTTCTTGATTAAGAAGGAATTAGGTGGAAAAAAAGAGGGGATCAAAATTTGAAAAATCTTAATCCCCGTCTTGTGACCTTGACGAGCGTATCTTCAAACACTTTTATAGATGATTTGGTTCGTTTGAGCCAAATTAAAAAAGAATTAGCAATTCCGATTTTAATATTTAATGACTTGTAGTTGAAAAGTTTTTTGCAAATTACTTTTTTAGTAAATGTAATAATCCAATATCTATTATTAGACCATGGTTGGCTTCCAACTTTCTTTAACTGTTGAATAAAGATTTAATCAATGACTAATAGAATATTAGTGAATAATATATTGAAAATATAATTTGGTACATTCAACTATATAGTTCCCAAAATTTAGGCAACGGTGTAACAGATCATATTTTTATAAATGTCAATTCTACTATTTAAAAAAATAATTAGATCAATTATAAATAAAGAAGATTTTATTCTTGTGATTTGTTATATTTAAATATCGTACGGTATTTTTAATCAATTTATTGCGTTCGGGCTGCTTGAAAATTCTTTGTAAGTATACACATTGTAAGGATAGATTTTCTTTGCCAGTATTTTAGAAATAACACTACTGATGAACAAAGGAAACAACAATAGATATCCAGACGGTACGATACTGGAAATAATAAACATGGCAGTTAGAGGGGCATGAATAGCTGCGGAAAGCATGGCAGCAGCTCCAAATAACGCAAAGTTAATAACCACAAGATGAGTACCCAAGTAATGGTTGCAGAATTGGGCAAAAAATATCCCTAAAAACGCACCTGTAACAATACTCGGGGCAAATACACCGCCGTCACCGCCTGCGCCGAGAGTGATGGAAGCCGCCAATGGTTTTATGAAGATGAGCAAAACCAGAGGAATAAAATATGCGAGATTAACAATGTTATACGAATTACATTCGAGGATTTTACCAAGTCCGTGATAACTATCACCATATAAAGCCGGAAGAAAAAAGATAAATACCCCAACAGTTATGGCACCTAAATTTACGCGGATGAAATTGTTGTTAATCCCACCAAAAAATGTTTTTGCGTAGATGACAATTTTCGTAAAATAAAGGGCAAATATACCTCCGATTAAACTTAGTATCACAGCAAAAGGTATGGATTGCCATCGCCAGTCCTGCACCTTAAATGTAAATAGTGGACTAGAGTCATAAAAATGTACGAATAGATGGGCCACAATCATCGAACTGATTCCACTGATCAATAAGGTTTTATTGTATTTACGTGCAATAACTTCGAATGCAAATAGAAAACCGCCCAGTGCGGTTCCAAAGAGTACGGTTACACCCGCTATAATACCTGCACATATCAGTTCCGTCTTATAGGCTCTTGCACTATGCAAATGTTTATAGGCCTGATTACCAACTGTTGCAGTGGCAACTACTGTTGATACTTCGACTCCTGTAGATCCTCCGAAAATCACCGTTAAAAAACCATTAATGCAATGAGAAGGTATTTTAAAAAAAGGAAGATAATCCTTTCTTGTTTCCAGGGTTGTATATATTTCCTTAATTCCTTTATTTTTTCTGTTTTGAAAGAAATATTTACGTAGGAAATAGATTGTTGTAATGCCTACACTTGGTAAAAAGATTAACAATTTGTTTTCCGTGGCTATAATTTCTTCAAAGAGGTATTCCTGTACCTGTCCTGTCAAATGTTTTAAAGTATAAGATATAAGACAACAGGTAATACTAACGATAATAGATATCCCGATTAATTTGACATAGCTGGATCTTATTATTTTCTTTCTGTACGCTGTATTGCCTTGCATAACTATTTTAGTTTTAAAGAAGATGTAAAGGTAATGGTTATTTTTTGAAATAGTAAAAGTTGCTTGTTACTATATACTACCTGTTTTTATTATAGTTTAATCATGCTTTTATTTAAACAATCCAAATGAAATTTAAATAATTCATTGATTCATAAACTGAAGGTCCAACCGATCAAGGCAACGATATACTTAATTTTTTGTTTTAGTTATCAATTCTGTCTGTTTGCAACGTTGGAATTTTAGATAACTGTTAAAAATGGATGTTTTTTAATTTTGTGACGGATGAAAAAATTGCACATTTAGTTAGCTTCTTTAATTTTAATCTTGAATAATACACACTATTAAATAAAGAAAAACTAAATTAGTTGTGCAAAGAAATTGTTATGCCTAAAAACGATTCAATTACATTAAATAGAATGGATTACAGCAGTGGGATTGCTGTTGGTATTTGGAATGGATCTACACCAGGTATTATAAAAGCACTTTCACCTCACAGGCACGACCATTATACTTGCATGCTAATCGAAGCTGGTCAGCTTGAAGTTGTATTTGATTTTAAGCATTTAACAATGCCGGTGGGGACACTTTTTATCTCTCCTCCTGGACAAGTTCATCAGATTCTAGAGACTCTTAGCGCAACCGGTTGTTATCTGTCTTTTGAAAGCCGTCATATCGGTAGAACGGCACAAACCAGATTGGATAATTTGTTAGAGGAAACCTTGATTATCGCTCTCTCTAATAATGAGCGTGATTGGTTTAGAACAATCTTTGATTCAATGATGAAATTACAAGATCTGAACGATAGCGCTTACAGGCAAGTTGAAGAACCATTGCTTTCAGCTTTTATTGAACAGGCAGTTTTATGCTACAAACGCCAATCATTCATTAATTCCGAAATTATCAGTCTACGTTCTATCAGTCTCACGAAGGAATTCAGGAATCTTGTAAAATCACATTTCCGGAGTATAAAGCGTCCATCTGAATTTGCAGAAATGCTTAATATAACTGTTGGACATCTAAGCGATACAGTAAAAAAAGTAACTGGTTTATCCGCTTCCGAACATATACAAAAGGAAGTGATGAATGAAGCGCAAAGATTGCTCTACTATACGGAAATAAGCATCAAGGAAATTTCCTATCAGCTAGGATATCAAGATACCAAATATTTCATCAGGCTGTTTAGTAAAAATGCAGGTTTTTCACCAAGTGAATATCGGAAGAAATACGCTAAAAATTCAGACCAAACCTTTCATTAAGATTGTTCCTTATTTTGTCCACCTTTTACCTTAATTTGTGAGTGGCGTTGCATATGCCAATTGCTCAATTTTGTAAGACAAAAAATTACTTCTAAAGAAAATTTAAGTCTTATGATTGGACAGAATTTTGTTGAAAGCTCAGTATTCTCATTGTCAAAAACTCCCGAGGGAATAGTCGACTCTTTTCTTGCTCATATGAATTCTTTCCATACGGAGACTATGCTTCGTTTCTATGAGGAGGATGCTATCTTTATTAATGATAACGGTGAGCCTAGGAGAGGAAGATTGGAGATTGCGCGAGAATTGGACTGCTTCTTTAAATTCGGATTGCCAATCAAAATTACAACAAGGAATGTTTATGTAGATGGTAATCTAGCATCACTAATCTTGGACTGGAGTATAGCAGGTATTGCGAATAATGGCGAAAAAATATGTATGCGAGGAACATCTAATGATTATGCTAAAAGAGGAACCGATGGATATTGGAGATATTGGTTTGAAAATCCCTTTGGTGTTCAAGTGCGTAGCTTATTTTAAAAACTTTACAATATTAAATAAATCAGATATGAAAATTTTAGTAGTAGGGGGTACAGGTCTAACAGGGAGGCTTGTAACTAACAAATTGGAAAAACTTGGTCATAAAGTAGTAATTGGTTCGTCATCACAAGGTGTAAATATCCTTACTAGTGAAGGGCTTCAGAAAGCATTGACCGGAACTGAAATAGTAATCGATCTATCAAATTCATCTTCTCCCGAAGGAGAAAATGCACTTCAATTTTTTGAGACTGCGGGAAAAAATCTTGTCAAAGCAGAATTGAATGCTAGTGTTAAGCATCATATCGTTCTATCAATTGTAGGAACAGATGATGCATTGGAAATCGGTTATCTTAGAGCAAAAAAACTTCAAGAGGATACTATTAAAAACTCAGGTATACCTTACACTATAATTAGGTCAACACAATTTCACGAACATGTGGAAGCCATCATCCAAGTTCAGGGAGAAGGGGATAAAGTTTTTGTTTCGAACTTAGACTATCAACCAATTGCACTTGATGATGTTGCCGAGTTCATAGTACAATTTTCTTTGGAAGAACCTAAAAATAACACCATTGAAATTGCAGGACCAAGACGAGGCAAAATGGAGGCTTTTGTCTCTGAGTATATTCAAATTACCGGTCAGGATAAAAAAGTGATTATAGACAATGAAAATAAGTATATGCATTTTGTTGTTCCTACTTCACTTTTAGTCCCCGCTGGTCAGTACTCCGCTGGTCAGGTACTTTTTGAGGATTGGGCACTTGAAACATTTAAAAGCTAAACCTTTAAGTATATACTTTAGCTTTCGATAATTCTAAAATTTAAATGCAGATCTAGTTGGTCTGCATTTTTAATTAAAATGGTAAGCTGAACTTTATGGAAAATATTTTCTAGGAAACTTTGATTAAGCTTGAAGAATTGTTTTGAGTTTTTAAGTCAAAAGCAAAGTTTCACCTTTGGAAATCAGGAAATGGTTTAATTAAGATTTTGAAAATTATTTTTGTTTTCGGATACGGCTCAAAGTTTCTTTTGTAATTCCCAGATACGATGCAATAAGATGTTGCGGAAATCTCTGCAAAAATGCAGGATGAGTTTTAAATAGATTATTGTAACGCTCAACTGCAGGCAGGCTAATTGCATTGTTAACGCGGTTTTGCATTGCAATTCCGTGGTTCATGTCCAGTCGTTTTGTCAATTCGTTGAAAGCCGGAACTTTTGTCATTTCTTTAATGCCTTCCTGCGAAATCATCAGTATTTCGGTGTCTTCACAAGCTTCAATGTTATAAATAGTCGGCTTGGAGCCCAAAAGACTTTCCCGATCCGCAACCCACCAATTTTCCAGATAAAGATTGATGACATTTTCTTTACCCAAATCATCCACAGAATATTGTTTCATTGCTCCGTTAATAATAAAACCACAGTATTTGCAGATTTCTCCCTGCTTTAGAAAGAACTGTTTCCTGCCAATTTTTTTGTAAACAAACAACTCTCTTATAAATTCTTTGTCTTCGGAACTCAATGGTGATGTGCTGTGTTCTTCTATGTAACTAAAAAGGATTAAAAAACTGTCTTGATTGATATTCATATGAAATGCTAACCTTATTCTAGATTGACGAATTTAATGAAAATAATGTAGTCGTTATTGACTATTATAAAGTCCAAATCAAAAATTAATTGTTGAATTTATCCGATACAATATATTTATTATCAAATATCAACAATTTCCGTTCGGTACTCCCTATAGATTTGCAGTATAAATAACAATTTAAAACATAATTACAATGGCAACAAAATGGAACCTGGATCCGACACACAGTGAATTGACTTTCAAAGTTAGACATATGATGATATCAAATGTCAAAGGAAATTTCACCAATTTTGATGTACAGCTGGAAGCGGAGGACGATACTTTTGCAAACGTAAAAACAGTGGCAACCATTCTGACAGATTCTATCTCTACGTATAATTCCGACAGAGACAATCACCTGAAGTCTGCAGACTTTTTTAACGTTGAAGTACATCCTACAATCACTTTCGAAGCTTCAGCGCTTAGTGACGATGTAACCGGAAATCTTACCATCAACGGAATTACAAAACCAGTTACCCTTGATGTAGATTTCAACGGAATCAAGACAGATCCTTACGGAAATACAAGAGCGGGATTTTCTTTCGAAGGAAAAATCAATAGGAAAGATTTCGGACTTACCTGGCACGCTGCACTTGAAGGTGGTGGAGTAATGGTAAGTGATGAGGTAAAATTGGCAGGTGAATTACAGTTTGTAAAAGAAGCTTAGAAACAAAGAATTGTAAACAACAGAAAAGCCTCTGAAATCTCAAAGACTTTTCTGTTGTTTGTATTTTAATGAAATTTATTTCCGCTGAACATTCCTGATTCGCTGTATTTAGTATCTTTTCTTATCTGAAATAAAACCAGGTCACTTTCTGTAGTCGCTTTTAGAGGAAGATTTTCTTCAAGAATCACGCTGTCGCCTTTTGCAATGATCTCGTTTCCGATTTTAATTCCTCCATTGAAACAATAAATAAAATTGATAATTTCTTCATTCGATTCAGGAACTTCTACAGTATGATCCACTTGTAACCTAATATCGAAAATATTAGTTTCAACTCTTAATTTTAATGGTGAATCACTCCTGTTTCCAGCAACCAATCTCCAGATATTTTCACTGAAAACATTTTCAAATTGATGAAACTGAACCTGCGGTGGCAAATCATTTTCAGAAGGTCGCATAAAGATTTGGAGCATTTCCACATCTTCTTCGGCACTTTCTTCGTGTGAAATTCCGCTTCCGGAATTCATCAACATCATATAAGAATTATTCAGATGTTCCTTTTTGCCGGTGCTATCCATATGAATCATCTTTCCGGAACGGATGTAGGAAAATATTTCGTCATCCTGATGCGGATGCATCGGAACTAAACCAGGAGGTTTAAATAAGGCGTGGTCAATTCTTCCAATGGTTAAAAATCCTGTATCATTTTTTCCTAGATTCGTTCCCGGATATAATATTTCAACGTGAAATGTCTGGTTTCCGTGGGTATGCTTTTCTGAAGCTCTGATGATTTTCATAATGTAGGTTTTAATATTAAAAAAGAAACACCGCTTTTATATTTTGCAACGATGTTTCTTTTTGTAAATCAAATTTTAATGATAGTTTAAAATACCAACCAGTTTTTGCCCGTTCGGACTGGTCCAGTCAATCGCCAGTTCGGAAATAATCTGGTCAACTGTCGTGATAATTGCTCCCGCTTGTCTCATTCTTTCCAAGGCCAGATTATCGCCGTATTGGGTGTAAGAAGCTGATGCGTCTGCAGAAACCTGCACTTCATATCCTTCATCCAGCATCTGTAAAACCGGAAAAGTGACACAAATTTCAGTAGTAACGCCTGCTACAAAAAGTTTTTTTCTACCTAACGCTTTTACCGCTTTATTGAAACCTTCGTGGTGCATAGCATTTACTATTCCCGGACGTTTGATTCGGGCTTTATACGCTTCAGGTAATATTTCCTGTAGTTCGGGAATCAATGGTCCCTGAACTTGGTCTTCCATACTTGATGTTAAAATAACAGGAAGATTTAAGGCTTTTGCAATTTTCGCCAGTTTAATGGCATTTTGTTTTACCAAATTAATGTCGTGAGAATGTGTCCACGCCATTGTTCCTACTTGGTGGTCGATAAGTAGTATCGCTGCGTTTTCCGGATTGAATGCTTTTGTGTGCATAATAAATGTATTTAAGTTAATATTATTTTATTCTGTACTTCAGCCGTGTAATTGCTTATTGTACAGGACAAAATTAGGATGAGTTGATTCGTGAAAACGGTGATGTTTGATACAAAAAACTTGTGACAAATGTCAATGAACTTAATTAAGTGTTTGATTTTAAATATTAATAAGGTAAATGTGTTTTTGCAAATGAATTTTCGAGAAGAAAATAAAAGAAAAAGTTTGTAAGGAAAATTGCCAACTCTTCGGGAAATGATGCCTAACTGTTGCCAGCTCTGAAGCCGCAACTTTGTACCGTCAATAATGACAAACAATTTTAAAACATATTATTATGGCACGCATTAAAGCATTAAATCCGGAAGAAGCTACCGGAAAAACAAAAGAACTTTTTGATACGGTAAAATCTAAAATGGGAATGGTTCCTAATATGATGAGAACATTGGGGAATTCTCCCGCAGTACTGAATGCTTATCTGGGATTCAATGCAGGATTGAGCTATTCGTCACTTGGCGGTAAATTAGGAGAATTGATTGCCCTCACCGTCGCCAATGAAAATGGTTGTGACTATTGTAATGCCGCTCACAGTTTTGTAGGCGGTAAAATGGGAATCAGCGAACAGGAAATTGATGGTGCAAGAAATGGATTTTCTTCTGACACTAAAATAAATGCAGCATTAACTCTCGCAAAAGAAATCCTGAATAAAAAAGGAGCAGTTTCCAACGAATCTTTGGAAAATGTAAGAGCTGCTGGTTTTAATGATACACAGATTCTTGAAATTTTAGCACAGGTTTCGTTAAGTATCTTTACCAATTATGCCAATATTTTATCAGAAACAGACATCGATTTTCCGAAATTGGCACCTATTTTTAAAAACTAATCAAATTTAGATTAGCGATTTAGTGATGATTGAAAATCGTCCTGGGAATCAATAGGACGATTTTTATCATTTTAAAATTGAATATAATAAATGACAATTGAGCGAAAATTTTTAAATTTGATGAATAACGATTTTCTTTATCGCCTCAAAAAACTAAAATGTACGAACCACTTTTTAATTATATAGAACGCTACAGCAATTCAATTCTTTCCTCAGAAGAAAAAGAAAAGATCCAGTCGCTGTTGCTGCCGAAAAAATTAAGGAAAAAACAGTATTTTCTTGAAGAAGGAAATGTTTGTCCATACACAGGTTTTATCCTCAAAGGGGCAACGAGACAGTTCAGCGTAGACAGTCATGGGATAGAGTACATTCTGCAATTGGCAGTAGAAGACTGGTGGATTGTTGATCGCCAGAGTTTTATGAATCAGATGCCTTCCAAATATTACATCGAAGCTTGGGAAAATACGGAATTATTGATTTTACCAAGACCTAATCTTGATGCTTTTCTTGAGATTCCGTCAGTGAGAGATATGTTTTGGAAAATGAGTGAAAACAATCATATTGCTTCACAAAAACGAGTGGATGACGCGATAAGTCTCAGTGCTTTGGAGCGCTATGAAAGTTTTGTGAAACTTCATCCGGATATGATTCAGAGATTTCCTTTGCACCAGATTGCTTCTTATTTGGGAATCTCCCGTGAAACGCTCAGCAGAATCAGAAAGCAGAGTTTTCGTTAATTAGGTTCTGTCACATTGATTGTGACAAATGTCAACGATTTCTAGTTTAGCACTGATGTAGATTTGTTTCGTTAATAATTTAAAAAATCAAAACTATGGACTCCGATATTAAAATTATAGACGAGAAAAGTGGCAAAAGGCTGGCAGTTGCAGGAGGAAATTACCGAATCGTTATTTCTGGTGAAGAAACAGATAACCGATTTGCTATCATCGAGATGACTGTTCCGCCGAATGGAGGTCCGCCACCACATTCTCATCCGAATACCCATGAAACTTTCTATGTTTTGGAAGGCGAAGTTGAATTTAAAACTGAAAAAGGAAAAACGGTTGTATCCAAAGGTGGGTTTGTGAAAATTCCTTTTGGAGGCGCTGTTCATTGCTTTAAAAATGCTTCGGATTCTTTCGCTAAACTTCTCTGTACCGTAATGCCTGCAGGTTTGGAAAAAATCTTTGAAGCCATCGGACAGCCGGTTTCCGAAGTTGAGTTTTTGCCAATTCCGGAAATGACGGAAGAACGGAAAAAGTTCCTGCAAAATCTGGATGAAAAGTTTGGACAGAAAATTTTTCCGCCTGATTATTTAGATTGAAATCAACTATAATTAATCAAAATCAGTATGATTTTCACCAATAATTCTAACGAGGTTTTACAGATTTATGATCTGAATCCCTCCAATTCGGATGTTATTTTTGATGTTAATAAAACAGATCTCACATTTATCTGGAATACGGGAGAGAGTATGGAGATTATGGTTGATAAAACCTTATTTAAGCTTAAGAAAAACCAAATAATTTTTCTTACCGAATTTCATAAAATAGATTCTATTGAGTTTGAAACGGCAAGAATGATAAGATTTAACCAGCCTTTTTTCTGCATCATCAATCACGATAACGAAGTGGGAAGCAAGGGCTTACTGTTCTTTGGAGCTTCGAATATTCCGGTCGTTACCATTGAAGAAAGCATGGTAAGGGAATTTGAAATTTCTTGGGAAATTTTCTGTTCAGAAATGCAGAAAGTCGATATTTTACAACGTGATATGCTTCAGTCTTTGCTGAAGCGATTGTTGATTTTATCCGTAAGAATTTTAAGGCAATCCAATAATTTCAATAAGCTTGAAAACAGCCAGAGTGATATTATCCGTGAGTTTAATTATCTGGTGGAAAGTCATTTTACAGAACATCACGATGTGGCTTTTTACGCATCTCAACTGAATAAATCTCCCAAAACATTATCCAATTTATTTTCCATTGTTTCGCAACGTGCCCCGCTGAACATTATTCACGACAGAATTATGATGCATGCAAGGAAACAGATTAATTATTCCAATTTATCGATAAAGGAAATTGCCTACGAACTGGGCTATGACAATATCCAGACTTTCAGCCGGTTTTTTAAAAGTAAAGAAGGCATTTCTCCCGTTCACTACCGTAAAAAAGCTATGGAATTGGTGGCTTAATCGGCATGCTGGATATCGGTTTTGTGCGGATACAACAGTTTAAGGCCGGTATTTCCAAATACATGATTCATCAGGATGCTTTTTCTCTGGTGCTGCCTAAAAAGCCACCCAATGAAAAAGGCCAGTTTTAAAGCGGTGAAAAAACTGGGCAACGAACCTTTATCCTTTTCTCGAGCGATGACAGTACCTTCTATTACACCTAATGATAAGTATCTGTGAAGACCATGGATTTAAACCCAAAAACTATCAATACCCTAACCATTTATAAATTGGTAGAAGAAGGTTTACGTATTGCCATTGTGCCAACAGGCTTGCAATACGGCTATCAGGAAAACGTGAAGTTTATAGAGATGACTCATATCCCACAACGAACGGAGCTGTATATGACTTCGATTATTCCAAAATCCGTTTTTCCAATTTTTGAGTTAGTTCATCCAATGGAACAGGAAGTTTCTGTGCTATAAAAGGCAGAAAATCTTTTAATAATGGATGGCTAATAAAATCAATCGGCAGGCCTTGTTGTGAACGCAATTGCAGAAGTGCTATAATTTCTATTGGAAAATATTGCCATCTTTCACGATTAAATGCAAATGTTAAATCATCCTTACTATTGGCTATATGGAAATTGCACATTCCATTTATCCATTCGTTTAAAGAATCAGTGTTAGTGGTATGTAGCTCACTAATAGCCATCTTATAATCTGTAATGGGAGATTTACAATAGCTCAGAATTTGAGAAGAAATATTAGAACACCCCGATTGATCTAATAAACAAGAGGTTAAATATAATGTGCTACTGTAACGAAATTCCAAATTGTCTGGATAGATTTTAAATTGTTCTTCAGTAGCAATGAGAAAATCAAGAAGATGCTTTGTCAAATGTTTAGCTTTTATTGCTAAGAATTATATGCCTGATTGCTACCATAAAGTAAAGGTTGCAAAACATTACTTTTCACAGCACAAGGCATCCAAATGCAGTATTACTACTTGAAAATGGTTCAGATATTCATATAGTATCTAAAAGGTTAGTACACAGGAAATTAAGAACCACTCAGATTTATGCAAAAATTGTTGATTCTAAAATGAAAGAAGCTGTCGAAATGATACCGGAAATGTTAATTGTTTTTGAATTAACCGACGTTAACTAATTGAAGTGATCCGAGATTCTGTGCTTCACAGCTTAATCCGGCAGCTTAATCCCTATAGAGGCGGGTTAATAAAAAATTTTACCTTTTGTAATCACAAGAAGACCTTCATTTTCCAACTGCTTGATTGTTCTTATGACAGTTTCGACTCTTAAACCGGTAAGGGAGGCGATCTCCTGTCTTGTAAGTAATACTTCATCCGGATTGGTTGAATCATTTGATACTTTTAAATATCGAAGTAAATTAATAGTTTTCTCTGCGGGATTCTCTAAAGCAAGTCCCCTCATCATGTAGGTATAGTGCAAGCTTTCGGCAATACTTTCATAAAGATCCCGTAGAATAGCTGGATTATCCTTTAGCATTAGATCAAAATCCGACTTTTGCAAGATGAAAATTCGACAATCCTCCATTGCAATAGCACTTACAGAATACTGATGTTTTAAGAACAGGAACAATTCACCCAAGCAATCTCCCTGATTAGACATATGATGAATAAACTCACGACGCGGCTTT
Organism: Chryseobacterium sp.; assembly: GCA_039594975.1. Taxonomy (GTDB): domain Bacteria; phylum Bacteroidota; class Bacteroidia; order Flavobacteriales; family Weeksellaceae; genus Chryseobacterium. The sequence goes on from JBCNMJ010000006.1 coordinate 39,435, forward strand.
TTCTGACTAACAATTTTTACTCTTCCGGTTAGAATCTGAAAGTAGGCGAGTGCTTCTGTATTTTCCTGAAATACAAACTGATTCTTGGCATAATTTACAATTTTAGCACCAGAACTTATCAGAAGGTCTTCATTTATCAGCATACGTCGTAGCTCTAATCATTCAGGTCAAGCACCCTACTTTCTAGTTGTTAAAGCTAAGAATAAATTTTCTATAGCTTTATGACTGGAAGCACAAACCATTATAGATTAAGATTTATTAAGACCATTTATCGTTACGGTCATTTCTTTTAATTTCTCTATCTATCTCGTCTACATATGGTAGTGGCAAAAGATAGGTTTCATCAATATATTGTAAAATGCTCTTATTGGTATCATTATTAATCTTTCTGATAAAAAGCTGGTTGCTGTTTTTTAATGATTCAATAAAAGAAGTGTGGTAAGAATTTTTATTAAAGATTATTTTTTCAATAGATGCTCTTTTATCATCATTTACCACAATATCCTTAAAATCAGTATTCATAAGAACCGTCTGAAAAAATGATTCTGCTGGTAAGAGTGTATGCAGGTAATAGTCTTCGAAGTCCATTACCCTTTTATTATTGGTCAAAAAAGAACAGGTTTCTCTTGTGAAAATAAACCATTTGCCTCCGATGTAAGGTGTTACCCCTTCCATAAATGTTCTTTTATAAATTAATGACGATATTTTATGGCTTAGTTCGGTAAAATGATTCTGTATTCTCTTAAGTGTATCAGGTCTGTAAAATTTTTGGTTGTAATAGAACAAATAATTCCTGCCGTTATTAGCTGTAAGAAACTGTCGGATAATATTCTGCGACTTTAGCGGATAATCTTCGCCACTTAAGTTGATGAAATAATCCCATTCCGCGGTTACATTGAGTAAATATTCCATAGCATTGAGCTCTGCCTGAATGATACTGAATCCTCCTGCCACAATATTCATGCTCTCAAGAATATAGACATTGGGAAAATGGATGAGGTATTGTTGAATTTCCTCAGTAAACTCTTCTTTAGCTTTTCTGTCTATATGAATCAGATAAAACTGATCACGGGTGTAGATTTTCTCAAACATTGCCTTAAAAATATCGGGTTTATGATGGATCATGATAAAATAAGCAATTCGGATCTGAGAAGACGGTGGACTGTCTGACTTTCTTGTAAGGGGTTGGATTTGGGATGCTAAAGTTTGCATAGGCTGGAATTTTAAAATCATCCGCACTTTGCAAACAATTAGATTATGTGCGTAAGCTACGAATATATTTTTGATAATCAACTAATTATATTGTATTGTTATTGGGTTGTTTTATTATACATTTGCAAAGTATCAATAAAAAAGGTTCCTGCCTCTGCTATTCTGCAATAATTTAAATCAAATTTTTATCATTCAGTTTTGCTTTTTCAGATGCCCGATTGTCAACTGATTTCTTTAAGAAAGACTATTACTTTTAGCTTTCAACGAAAAGAGGGAAAGTTTAAAGTAATGAAAAGCACATGGAATTAATATTAATTTTCATCAATACAATTAATTCATTAAAAATGCACCTTCCGAAAAAAAAGATCGGAAACTGCAAAAATTTATGATAAGTTTCAAGAATCTACAATTAATCAATCCCATAATCCGAGCAATTACAGAGTCGGGATATTCCCAACCAACTGAAATACAGAATGCTGTAATTCCAAGTATTTTAAAAAGAAAAGATGTTTTGGCTTTTGCACCCAAAGGAAGCGGAAAAAAATTAGCTTTTACAGTACCCATATTACAATTATTGGGCAGAAATCCGACTGAACATACTAATATCCGGGTTCTAATAATTGTTCCTAAAGATGAAATTGGTGTTGAGGTTGAAGAAAAAATTAAGCTATGCAGTAAATATCTTTCTCTTTTACCATTTAGAATTAATGATGGAGAATCATTGGAAAGTCAGATTGCTGCCTTCAGAAAGAGAATAGACATATTGATTGCCACTCCTGAAGGGCTGTTGGAGACTGTGGAAAAAAAAACTATCAATTTTTCCAGGTTAGAAATTATGGTTTTATATGATGCAGATAAAATGATTGAGAAAACATCAATAAACAGAATAAAGAATATTCAGAAACTAATTCCTAACCATATACAAGCTTTAATCTTTTGTACAGAAGCTTCAGATTATCTAAAAAAATCTGTTTCTTCTTTTCTCAGAAATCCAGTAGAGATTTTAATAGATGCAAGCTTGGCTTCAATAGAAAGTATTTCCCAGTGTGTATATTTTATTGAAAAAAGAGATAAGTCCGGATTTTTGATTGATCTTCTCAGAAAAAGCAACATGAAAGGATTTATGGTTTTTACGCACAGCAAATACATAGCCGATGAGCTGGTACAACAGCTGGAAAATGCCGGTGTTAATATTGGATGGATTCATGGAAACAGATCAAGAGCTGTGAGGAATAATGTCGTTGATGATTTCAAAAGCGGAAAAATTCAGGCTTTAGTCACTACAGATATCGCAGCAAAAGGAATTGATCTGGATAAGATATTTCATATCATCAACTTTGATCTTCCTGCTGTTCCTCAAACGTATATACAAAGGATTGAGAGGATACGAAGGTTAGGAAGTGACGGTTCTTTAATATCATTTTGTACGGCAGATGAACACATGGATTTAAAAAATATCCAGAGTCTGATAGGTTTTACGATGCCTATCGGCACATTTTAAAAATAAAGCTGTAAAGTTTACAGATTATACATACAATTTTAATAATAATTACAATGCAACAAGGCACAGTAAAGTTTTTCAATGAAGCAAAAGGCTTCGGATTTATTTCTCCTGCAGATGGGAGTAAGGACATATTTGTACATTCTTCAGGGTTGGTTTCAGGATCAATCCGTGAAAATGATAAAGTGAATTTTAATATTCAGCAAGGTGACAGAGGTTTAAATGCTGTCAATGTGAAATTAGCATAAGGTGAAACGATTTCTTGCTTACAAAAGTTAAAACATTTTTTCTCATCTTTAGTAGATTAGACTGTTTTTAATATATGTTTGAATGAAATATGGATATAACTACATCCGTTTTTTCATGTTCATCCAACCTCTTGCAATTTAGCGAGAGGTTTTTAAATGATGTAATGATACAATGCTTTTAATCTCTTATTTTTTATATAAAATGATTATTATCAACAATTTTGACGAATATAAATTGCTGGAGGGAACTATGGTCGGAGCGTCATCTTGGCATAGGATCGATCAGAACCAAATTAACCTTTTTGCAGATGCCACTTTGGATCATCAGTGGATTCATACCGATGAGAAGAAAGCAGCAGAAGAAAGTCCTTATCATTCTACCATTGCTCATGGCTATTTAACACTTTCGCTGATTCCTTATCTCTGGAAGCAGATTGCTGAGGTAAGAAATATCAGTATGGAGATCAATTACGGAATAGAAAATCTTAGATTTGGTCAGCCGGTAAAAGCAAATGATGAAGTAAGTCTTGAGGCAACTATTAAGACGGTAAACAATCTTAAAGGAACCGTAAAAGTGGTAGTGGGTGCTAGACTGATTATTAAAAATCAGGTAAAACCTGTTTATACCGGAGATGTGGTTTTTCTATATCATTTTTTATAATAATGAAAATCAGGTAAATGTAAGTATGAGTAAAATAAAAGATAAGCAAGTGATCAAAAAAAAATATTTTTCCGGTTGGACAGTTCTTATCCCGGTATTAGCGTGGATCTTCTATTTTACAAATGCGGTATTTTCTTCAGGATTTTATTCGCTGATCCTTAGTGTACTGCTTTTGGGAAGTGTTCTGGCGGCAGTTTACCATTCCGAAGTTATAGCACATAGATTAGGCGAACCTTTCGGTACACTGCTTCTTGCATTTGCCATTACAGTTATAGAGGTGGGACTGATAATTTCTATTATGATGGGTGCAGAAAGTCTTAAAACCGTTACACTCGCACGGGATACTGTTTTTGCTGCAGTGATGATTATCCTTACCGGCATCATCGGTATTTGTATTGTCATAGGATCACTGATATACAGAGAGCAAACTTTTACTCTGCAGGGTGTAAGCACGGCTTTAATAACGCTGACAGCAGTTGTGGTTTTTGTTCTCATTCTGCCGAATTATACGGTAAGCCATACAGGGGGCGAATATACATCTTTTCAGTTGCTTTTTATTGCTTTACTTTCATTGGCGCTCTACCTTGGATTTACCATGGTGCAGACCATGAGACACCGCAGTTTCTTTATATCACCGCAGAACAAGTTATTGGCAGATCAAAAGGAGCAAAACAGTGATAAGTTGTTTTCGCGAAAAAAAATGTTTATCAGTTGTCTTATGCTAATTTTATGTCTCGGAATTGTTGTGCTAATGGCAAAGCTTCTTTCCAAGGATGTAGAACACATTGTTCTTTCATTCGGAGCACCAAAATCGGTAGTCGGCGTCATTATTGCGGGAATCGTTCTTTTGCCCGAAGGCCTTGCCGCTTTCAGAGCGGCAAAGAATGATCAAATACAGACGTCTCTAAACCTTGCATTTGGCTCTGCGCTGGCGAGTATCGGTTTAAGTATTCCTGCGATTGCCATCATTTCCGTCATTTTCGGAATACGAATGACACTGGGCATAGATATAAAGTCAACTGTACTTTTAGGACTCTCTTTGTTTATCATTACGGTGTCACTTGCAACAGGTAAAACCAATATTATGCAGGGGGTCGTTTTGGTAGGAATTTTTTTGATTTATCTTTTTATATCCATAGTTCCTTAGTTCATTCGAATTTTAAGATTATTGGTTATTATCCCTTTAGCTTATAGCAATTTTAAAGAAAATTAAAACCTATTCACAGGTATTGCCGTATCTTATAAAGGATATTGCAGAATGAAAATAAACTTTTTTGTGAATCGTGGCTCATCAACAAAGCATATTTTTTCTAAGCCTTCCGTATTACTCCACAAATAAAACTTTCATTTTAATTTAAACAATTATGGCAATATTCATTTTTATACTCATCCATTGGTATGCATCGCTTTTTTTTCAATCGGTTTTTCATCACCGGTATGCTGCACACAATCTTTTTACAATGTCAAAATTCTGGGAAAGAATTTTTTATATAGCCTGCTTCTTTACGCAGGGATCTTCCTATATAAGCGCCCATACTTACGGCTTAATGCATCGTCTTCATCACGCCTATACCGATAAAGCTGAAGATCCGCATTCACCACATAATGATCCAAATCCTTTTATGATGATGTGGACGACACGAAACAACTATTTTAATCTTTATATAGGAAAGAAAGATGTTGCAGATAAATACAAAAAGGATCTTCCGGATTGGGAAAGATTTGATAAAATTGCTCACAATTATATTACCAGATTCTGCTGGATTACAATATATATCATTGTGTATGCTTTATTGGCGACAGCTTGGTGGCAGTGGCTTTTTCTTCCTGCAACGATTATAATGGGCTCCTTGCAAGGAATGGCGGTTAACTGGTGGGCTCATAAATTCGGATATGAAAATTATAAGTTAACCAACACTTCAAAAAATATTCTGCCCTTCGACTTTATTTTTTGGGGCGAAGCATATCATAATAATCATCATAAACATCCACAAAGACCTAATAATGCAGCGAGGTGGTTTGAATGGGATATGGGTTTTCAGACAATGGTATTTTTGCAAAAACTTAGGATTATCAAAATAAAATAGTGATAATGCTTTTTTTTTATTGTATAAATATGAGATATGATTAAAGATCAGTGAATGGAAAAAAGAAGAGGATAGAATACATCAGAATAATTCTGAAATTGAAAATGTTTGTTACAGGACTTACTTTTATTTATAACTTTTTGATTAGTAATCGTATTAAAAAAAAGACGCCAACTGTCTTCAGTTGGCGCTATTTGGCTGTTGGTGACCTCGACAGGATTCAAACCTGTAACCTTCTGAGCCGTAATCAGATGCGCTATTCAGTTGCGCCACGAGGCCGTTGTTTCCTTATTGTTTAAAGGTTTGCAAATATAGCGCTTTTTTCTTTTCTTTGAAACATGAAATCAAGAATTTTTCTAATATTTGCCATTTGTGCGCTAATCTCTTGTAAAAGAGACCCAAAAATTTCATCCTCACAATGGATTTCTGTATCAAAATATGTACAATACAATGAAACCGGAGAGACTTTAAAGCTCAAATCGGGAAATTTCACCTATGATTTAGAAAAAAATCAGATTCCTTTTAAGAAAGTGATCTTATTAAATGCAAGTATGGCGGGCTATATTTCGGAACTTGGAGCTGAAGATTTGATTATTGGTGTTTCCAGCCCGGAATATATTTTTTCTGAAAAAATTCTGGAAAAAATAAAAGAGGGTAAGATAAAAAATGTTGGAAATGAACAGAAGTATGATGTGGAAAAGATCATATCATTAAAACCGGATGCGATTTTTACCAACTATATTGCCAGCTTTGACAATACTTATCAATTATTGAAAAACAACGGGATTCAGGTGATTTTTCTGGATGAGTATAAAGAGCAGAAGCCATTGGAAAAAACCGCGTATTTAAAACTTTTCGGAAAACTATTCGGAATGGATGAAAAAGCAGAAACCGAATATGCAGAAATAGAAAAAAATTATAATGAGCTCAGAAAGTTAGCTTTAAAAGCAAAAGAAAAGCCTTTAGTGTTGGCAAATGAAATGTATGGTGATGTTTGGTATCTTCCGGGAGGAAAAACATCAGTAGCTAATTATATTTCAAATGCAAATGCTCAGTATATTTTGAATAACAACACAGAAGAGAAAGCCGTAACAATGAGTTTTGAAGAAGTATTTTCAAAAGCTAAAAGTGTGAAGTATTGGGTAAATGCAGGGAATCACATCTCTAAAAAAGAGATGCTGAATATGAATCCGTTTTATGGTAAACTGGACGTTTTTAATAAAGGTTATGTTTACGGAATTGGAGGAAGAGAAAAAGGAAAAGCTAATGATTTCTTCGAAAGCGGTATTGTAAGAGCAGACTGGGTGCTGAAAGATTATATTAAAATTTTTCATCCGGAATTATTACCAAATTATCAGCTTACTTATATGAAAGAAGTAAAATAACTCGAAGGATTTATTTATTTTTGTGTCTCTTTTTTAGAACTTATGTGGAAAAAAATTAAGCAGATTATTTTTATAATCCTTATTCTGAATGTTTTATTTATTGTTTGGGGACGATTTTTCAACCCACCCATTACCATTACACAGATCGGAGGACTTTTTGAGTATGGAAAACTTCAAAGAGATTATGTTTCTTATGATGAAATGGGAGACAAAGTAAAGAAAGCGGTCATTGCATCCGAGGATCAAAAGTTTTTTATGCATGATGGGTTTGACTATTCTGCCATTGAAAAGGCAATGAAGCATAATGAGAAAGGAAAAAAAATAAGAGGGGGAAGCACCATTTCGCAGCAAACAGCAAAAAATATTTTTCTCTGGCAGGGAAGAAGCTGGTTCAGAAAAGGATTGGAAGCAGTCTATACCTTTATTATCGAAAAAGTTTGGGGTAAGGATATCATTTTAGAAAGATATCTGAATTCTATCGAAATGGGACAGGGGGTATTTGGAATAGAAGCCGCTTCAAAATATTATTTTGGAAAATCATCCAAAGATCTTACAACTTCTGAAGCAGCCTGGATTGCCGCTGTATTGCCCAATCCCAAAAAATATGACCCAAAAAATCCTTCGCCGTATCTGACCAGGAAACATAACTGGATCATGAGGCAGATGAGAAATGTGAGTCTGAAATAAAAGTGAAAATTTAACCCAGCTTAAGAATTTGAGTTGGGTTCTTTTATTGTTATAAAGAAGTTTAAACAAGTTTAGTATCTTTGTACTGATGAAGCTTTTTAATTCCAGCACAAACTTTGAGTCTGTTCTTAAAAAATATTTTTCCTTTAAGAACGAAACCCTCTCTCTAGAACCTTTTGCGGACTTCTTAGAGAGTATTAAAAGGGCAGACTTTACGGATGTACTCAATTTTTTTAAAAGCAATTCTCAGGTTACTGAAAATTTTAAATATTATATTCATAATATTTTTAAAGGAAGACCTTTTAATTTGTCGTTAACGGAAGCGAATATTTTATCCGAAAACTCTTTTTTTCCTGAACTTAAAAAGCGAATCTTAAATAAAGTTTTGCCACCTGTAGAAAATGAAAATACGGTGTGGTATATGATCGATAATGTAAGTTTAAGCCCGCAAAAAGATCTTAAATTTTTCCAGAATCTTCCCGAAAATGAAGTGGATGAGTTCTTAAAACTTCTTGGAGCTTCTGATTTTATTATCAAACCCGTAGTCAAGAAAGAACTGATCTTTGCTATGAATATCCTTTCCTGGCGTGCTACAGGAATGGCAATGGAAGTTGAGGTGGTAAGAATGGCGCCGGAATACAGAAACTTTGATAATCCCTTTTTGGCGTTGCAAAATGAATTGGAAGGGCTTGCTGAAGAACTTGATAATAATCCAGAATTGCAACTCCATTCCAAAGACAGTCGATATAAGCAGATCAAAATCTATACGGAACAATGTCTGGAATTTGTAACGATTGCCTTTAAAAACTCTGCGAAATATGGTATTTCAGGTAAAATCAACCAGTCTTTGCTGAAGATTCGTCAGCAGACCAATAGAATTTACGAAATAGTTCAGTTGCTGGTTATTGATGAAGATAAAGATGTTTTTATCAATTCAAAACAACTGATATTTAATATTATAAGGTATAAATCTCATAAAAATAATATTTCTGAGCTTGTCAATGATAGTACGAGGCTGATTTCTCACCTTATCACGAATCACACAGCAGAAACCGGAAGTCATTACATTACTTCTTCCCGGAAAGAATATATGAAAATGTTCTATAAAGCCAGTGGAGGAGGGATCATTGTAGGAGCTTTGTGTGTATTAAAAATGCTTTACGGATACTTTCCGGGAAGTGATTTTTTTCATGCTTTTTTATATTCCATGAATTATGCAATGGGATTTATCATGATTTATCTGATGGGGTTCACACTGGCAACCAAACAGCCTGCGATGACGGCAGCAACAATGACCAAAGTGCTTTCGGAAGAAGGTGGGGGAACCAGAAATAATACAGAATTTGCCCATCTTGTTTCTCAACTGTTCAGAAGCCAGTTTATTGCTTTTGTTGGTAACGTTTTGCTTTCTTTTCCTATTGCATTGGCTATCATTTATGGGTTAGATGTTTTTACCTCTCAGAATATGGCGGTAGACAGAGCTGATAAACTGTTGAAAGATCTGGATCCGTTTAAATCAAAAGCAATTCTGCATGCCAGTATTGCCGGGTTTTATCTTTTTATTTCGGGAATCATCTCTGGAAACATCGGGAACAATTCTGTCTTTTATCAGATTCCTGAACGTATTGCCAAAAACCTGTCCATAAGAAAATTCTTTGGAAAAAAATTTGCCAAAGGTCTTTCAAAATATTATGCTAAAAACTGGCCGGGAATTATATCTAATTTCTGGTTTGGGGTATTTTTAGGGGCAACCGCTCCGGTTGGATTATTCTTAGGATTAGACCTGGATATTCGCCACATTACCTTTGCGGCCGGAAACTTTGCCTTAGGTCTTTACGGAAAGGATTTTTCGGTAGATTCTTATACATTCTGGATTTCCTTCGTTACGGTTTTTCTTATTGGATTCTTTAACTTTCTGGTAAGTTTCACACTGTCAATGTTTTTAGCGTTTAGATCCAGAAAATTGAACTTTGGTCAGGTAAGTGAAATCTATAAAGAAATCTTCAGATACTTTTTGAAAAATCCGTTGAGGTTCTTTATCCCGTTACGCTCAAAATTAGATCAGAAAGCGGATGATTTGAGAAACAGTACCATTACAAAACCTGAAGATCATTAAATTTTTCTTCGCCGAACTGAGCCTGGAATTTTTTCAGAAAAAAACTTTTACGAAGCTGAAAATCATGCTTTAATAAAGGTGAATTGATTTCGATGATTACACAGCGGTCTTCAATATTCACGCTTTTTATTTCGCGGAAAAGGCTTTCATCAAGGTATTCTTCCAAAAAATCCTTAATTTCAAAAGCAACCAGTTTGTTTTCAAAACCATGGATTCTTGCAAAAGACTTTACAAGTTCTGAGGATTGGTATTCGCGTTTTTTCTTCTTCATAAATGAGTTACGTGTTTCGGGGTTTGAGATTCGGGTTATAAGTTTTCCAATAACTTAAGCGTTATTTTCATTCCAATTTTCTTTCACCCATTTTTTATAATTGTTTATCTTTCCTCCTAACACATCATCTTCCTGCTTTAAAATTTCAAAATGAGAAGAAATTTCAGGATACAAAATTATAATTTTATCCAAATGATTAATAGTTTCATCATTACTGGCGTGGCTGAATGTAAGAAACCTGAAGTAATCGTTTTTGTAGTAAGATCTTCCGTATCCTTCCACAATATTAGTAATAACAGAATCTGAAGATCTTCTTAACTGACTTCCTAATTCATGTAATTCATATTTTGGGAGCAGAAAAGAAGCTTTATGTGTTTTTATAAATAAATTAAAAGCCATTTTGTAGATGTCTAAATTTTTGTAACTCATTGGTGTGTTTATTTAATATTCTTAAATTTTGAGGGGTCGAATCAATATTGAATTCTTAACCAAAAACTCGCATCCCGAATCCCGAACCCCGAATTTCAATTATATCTCAAAAATGATACTCTCTTCATTAATTTTTTTTACCACACTTTCCGTACGTTCTCTGTGAGTGTCGGTTATGAAAATCTGTCCGAAACTTTCCCGGTTTACCAACTCAATCAATTGAGAAACTCTGTGATCATCCAGTTTATCAAAAATATCGTCTAATAGAAGGATCGGAGTTTTATTTGTTAATTCCTTTACCAGACTCATTTGTGCCAGTTTTAATGAAATTAAGAAAGATTTTTGTTGTCCCTGTGAGCCGATTTTTTTGATCAATACCAAATCCATTTCAAACAAAAGGTCGTCTTTATGAATTCCTTTTGATGTATAGGTAAGCATTCTGTCCCTTTCAAGGCTTTCTTTTAAAAGATTTTCGAAAGAATCGTTTAGCAAATGAGATTCATAGATAACAGAAACCGTTTCTTTTCCGCCGGAAATAATTTGATAAAAATTCTGAACGATAGGATTCAGCTTTTCAACAAAAGTCCGTCTTTTTTCAAAAATTTTGGTCCCGAACTTAGAAATCGGATCATCATAAATTTCCAGTGAATCTTTATCCCAGACACGATTTTTAGCGAAATATTTTAATAAGGCATTTCTCTGCTGAATCGCTTTTTGATATTGAATTAAATCAAAAAGATATTCGGAATCTGTTTGGGAAATCATGGAATCCAAGAATTTTCTTCTGCTTTCCCCCGAATCTGAAATTAAATTGGAATCATACGGAGAAATCATCACACTGGGCAAATATCCGATGTGATCTGCCATTCTATCGTAGCTTTTGTCATTCTTTTTAATGACTTTTTTGGCTTCTTTAGGCTGAAGGATTTTGATGTTGTCTTCACTGTCTTCACTTTGGATCTCAGCATCAATGGTAAAGAAATTTTCATCTTTCAAAATGTTATTAAGATCAGTGTTTCCTAAAAAACTTTTTCCCACAGAAAGATAATGCAGGGCATCCAGAATATTGGTTTTGCCTACACCGTTATTTCCCACAAAGCAATTGATTTGCGGAGAAAATTCAAATTTTTTCTCAGAATGGTTTTTGAAATTGTACAGGGAAAGTCTCTTAATAATCATTCGTCAAAAATACTCCATTATTAGTAAAAATAAAAAAGGAAGTGCAGAGCAGGTTTCTACTCCGAATGAAAAATAAGCATCACTTCTCTCATTTTCAGAAAAATAAATAAAAATATAAGAAATAATTCCCGACAGAAAAAAAGGAATGGAATAATGAGGGGTTAAATATAATATGGCAATAATATTGCTCATAAAAATGAGTAAATAAGCAATGTACTTTGTATTCTGAACTCCGATCAGCATGGGGAAAGTCTGTACCGTATCCCGTTTCATATCCCGAATGTCAAAAGGTAAAACCAACGCCGTAATAAAAAATAGGCTGATAAAAAATATAGGGAAATTAAACTCCGGTAAAGTAAGCCAGCAATTGACAAGAGCCCAGACTAAGCCTACATAAAATACTTTTAAAAGAGGAATTTTACGGATATAGACATCGAGAAAAAAACTATTATAAAGCAGTCCTAATACTACAATAACAAACCATTTCACTAGTCTTATTTCATTGTGATTATGATAAATCAGAAAAGCACATATGATACCTGCAACACCATTTAAAATTAAAATTTTAAAAAAATATTTGGTGTACTGATACTTTGTATAAAGATAACCGCTGAAATAGGTAATGAAAATTAGAACAACACTGGGTAAACGGAATGTATTTTGCTCTTCCATGAAAAACACTGCAAAAAGAGTTCCCATTAAAGACACATATAATTGACTGTCAATGACGGATTTTTTCAGTATTTTTAGAAGGTTCATTTATCAAAAATAACATTTATGAAAAAAAAATCCAAGGTTTTTCTGCTTTTGCTGTTCCTATTGAATTTTTCTGCGGCTTTTGCCCAAAAATATTATGATGAGCAGTGGAAAAAAGTATCCGCTAATTCCCAGAAAGGAATTTACAAATCCAGTCTTCCCATCATTTTAGACATACAAAAACAAGCGATGAAAGAAAATAATATTGTACAGCTTATACAGTCTTTGAAAGCAGAATTCAACATTGTGAATCGGACAAAAGACGATGAAAAAAACGATTCTGTAAGTCAGCTTTTTAAAAAACTGACAGAGGTTCAGAAACAACTGAAAGGAGAAGATAAAACTGTATTTGAAGTACTGTTAAACAGTTTTCTCATGGATTATTATAATGAACATTCTTGGGAGATTGGAAGCCGGACAAATATCAATTCTCAGAATACTGCAGAAATTGAAACCTGGAGTAAGCTTGATTTTAAGAACTATCTGAATAAAAATTATCAGGAACTTGATCGGCAAAAAGCTGAAATGAGAAAAATTGCTCTTAAAAAGTACGAGAAAGTTTTCTCATATAATGATTATATTTCCTATTTCCCAACCTTATGGGATTGGTATTCCGTAAAAAAAATAGATTTTCTTTCCAGTAGAGATCTTTTTACTAAAAATGAGCAGGAAGCAAACCATACCATTATTAATGGAATTTATGATGAGCTAATTGCTCAGAATACAGGAAATCCCAAATTGTATTTCATGCACAAAAAATTGCAGGATAATTGTGATTTTACTCGATGCAAAGATAGACTGGAGCAGCTTAAAACTCTTTTAAAATCTGATATTAATGGAGATTATAAAGTTTTGATTATTGATAATATTGTGGATGAACTAGTCGGTAAGAATAAAGAAAAGGAAGCGATTGAATTCATTAATCAGGCAAAGGCTCAATATCCAAAATCTCCTTTTATTGATAATATTAAAAACAAAGAAAACCAGATTCTGAATCCTTCTCTGAATATTAAATACGAAGGGCAGACACAAAGTAATAAACCGATTCATATAGTAGCTGAATACAGGAATGTTTCTTCGTTTTCAATCAATATCTATGAAGTGAAGGAGGATCTGGCATCGTTTTTACAGTATGCAAAAAATTCTTACGGAAACCCATTGAATAAAATTAAAAAAAGTCTGGTTAGAAAAGAAGCATTTACGTTAAACGATTCGAAAGATTTCCAAACCCATAAAACATCTTTGGAAATAAAGCCACTTCCTTCCGGTATTTATGTCGCGGAGTATTCTGTTGCCGGAATTGACAATAAGGACGGTGAAGATGAGAAAGATTTTTATTTCCTGGTTTCAGATAATAAAATTATTTATCAGAAAAAAACAAATAATAATCCGCTGTCTGATGAATTGAAATTGGTGAATAGTGAGAACGGAAAACCTGCTGTTAATGAAACTCTTACATTTTATGAATTTGTTGGAAATAAGACATTCACTAAAGCCGAAGGAAAAACTGATGATAAAGGAGTCTTTAAATTTCCGGCAACGGCCAATAAAGAATATTACAGAACCTTGTTGATCAGACAGCCTAAAACAAATGATTTCCAGATGATGGAGATCTATGGAAACAGACAAGGTAATTCAACCGATCAAAATAAAAACACTAAGGAGAGTAAAGCCCAGATTTTTACAGACCGGGCCATTTACAGACCGGGCCAAACGGTGTATTTTAAAGTGATCAATATTCAGCGTGATAAAGAGATTGAATCTGTCATAGCAGGCTTGCAACAAAAAATTACACTTACAGACGCCAATGGACAGGAAGTTTCTTCTCAAACATTTACTACCAATGAATTTGGTTCCTATCACGGAAGTTTTGTTCTTCCAAAAGGTAAACTGAACGGAACATTTTATTTGAGAACTTCAGAAAACAACGGTTATTTCAACTTCAGGGTTGAAGAATACAAAAGACCTAAGTTCGAGGTGACTTTTGATCAGGTAAAAGAGGAGTACAAATATGGACAGGCTATCGAGCTGAAAGGTAAAGCAATGATGTTTTCCGGAGTTGCTTTAAGTAATACAACAGTCAATTATGAAATTAGAAAACGAAACATTCGTTGGAGATATTTCAGTTGGTATCCACAGGATAATGATAATGAAAATTCGATTTTAGGTGAGGCAAAAACTAATGAAAAAGGAGAATTTATCATCAAGCTTGATCTTAAAAAAGATGAAAAACTGGATGGGATTCAAATTGATAATTATGAAATTAATGCTTCTGTAACGGATATTAATGGCGAAACACAAACTGCGGATACGGAATTAAAAGTTGCGTCGGTTTCCCATTATATTCAGGCTGAAGGAATCAAAAATATTTTCTCCGGCGAAAATGTAAAACTAAAGGTGGAAACCAAAAATTATAACGAGCAACTTCTTAAAAAATCTTACCAGGCAAAGCTTTCAAAGCTTCAGTCACCTGACAGGATTTTTAGGAATAACTTTATTTCCGAAGTTCAGAATTTTCCAAAATATTCAAAAGAAGAATTTATCAGTAAGTTCCCACATGATCTATATGATAAAAATGATAAGGTGGAAAATTGGAAATCTCAAGTACTTTCCACTAAAACCGAGTCATCTGAAAGTTTAGATCTCGGAAAATTAGAAGCAGGAGATTATCAGCTTGAATTATTTAATATTGAAGGTAAAGACACCATAAAAACCGTACAGAATTTCAGTGTCTGGAATAGAAATTCTTTACAGATCAATCAGAAGACATTCCTTACTGTTGTAGAGCCTAAAAAAGAATTTGTAAGAGGAGAAAAAGCTCTTTTTTATGTGTATTCTTCGATTCCTGATGCTTTGGTAAATGTTTTTGTGCAGGATGGTTCAGGAAAAACAATTTCAGAGGTTCACCAGCTTAAAAACGGAATGCTGGAATATGGAGTAGAAATTCCAAAAGATAAAAATGTGCAGACATTAAATGTGCAGTTCCAGATTGTTGCGTTCAATGATGTTCAGACACAATCTATAAATCTTGAAATAAAGGATGCTAAAGAAAAAGAGCTAACAATAGAGACGGTTACTTTCAGAGATAAAATCCAGCCTAATTCCAAAGAAAAATGGTCTGTAAAAGTTTTAGGGAATGCTAAAGAAAAAATCAGTGCAGAACTGTTAGCGAATATGTATGATATGTCGTTGGATAAATTTGCAGCCAATAGATTTAACTGGGATCATTTCTATACCCCGGCTTCTATTGTAACATCTTATGACATCAGACAGTACCTTCGTCAGAAGTATTATCAAAAGAGATTAGAATATTTTAATGGTGAACAGGTAGAAGTTCCTGCTTTTGATTGGTTTGATGCAAGTGTTTTATGGATGAGTACACGTTTACTAGAAACAACTACAGGTTTGGTGAATCAGGAAGGAGTAAAAGCAGCAGCGTATACACCACCGCCACCACCGCCAACTGGAGAGGCGAAGAGAAGTGTTGCAATGGTAAAGAAAGAAGCTACAGTGGACGATGCTATGATAGATGTTGTTCAAAATGTTGTTCCTGAAGCGGCAAAAGCACCAAAAATGGAGGCCTCTTCACAAGCAGATTTGAGTAAAGTTCTAGTCCGTCAGAATCTCAACGAAACAGCCTTCTTCTATCCGGATTTAAAAACAGATTCAGAAGGAAATGTAAGCTTTGAATTCACTTCGCCGGAAGCATTGACAAAATGGAAGCTGATGTTCCTTGCCCATACAAAAGATGCAAGAGCTGCAACATTGGAAAAAGAAGTGGTAACCCAGAAAGAATTCTCAGTAACGCCAAACTATCCGAGATTTTTAAGAGAAGGCGATGAGCTTAATCTTCAGTCAAAACTTTCAAATTTAACCAACAAAAAACTGAATGGTTCTGCTCAATTGCAAATTCTTGATGCATTTACCAATGAGGATATTTCAGAGAAGTTCGGACTGAGTACCTTGACAGCGGTTTCAGGATATAACAGAGAACAGGCTTTTTCGTTAGGCGAAAATGGAAATTCCGCTTTAACATGGAAAATAAAAGTTCCGAAAGACGTTTCTTCAATTATTCTGAAAGTGGTTGCAAAAGCCGGACAATATTCAGACGGAGAGCAAAAAGCTATTGCGGTTTTACCGAACAGAATGCTGGTAACAGACGCACTTCCTATTTTTGTGAAAGAAGGTGAAACAAAGACTTTCGAGCTTGAAAACCTTAAGAATACGACTTCAACAACGATTTCCAATGTTTCCAATACGTTGGAACTGACAACCAATCCGATTTGGGAAATTATGTTTGCGCTTCCAAGCCTTAAAAATGATCAGAACAATTCTGCTGATGTTATCTTTAATAAATGGTTTGCTGATGTTTTGGCTTCGGAAATTTTCAAGGCTAATCCGAAAATGAAAACCATCTTTGAAGAATATCAGAACAAAGGATTGTTAAATTCAAATCTTGAAAAAAATCAGGAACTAAAGCAGTTGCTACTGGAGGAAACACCTTGGGTGCTGGAAAGTAAAAATGAAAATGAGCAGATGGCAAAACTTGCACTTTTATTTGATATCAATACGATGCGGAATACCATTCAAGGAGATTGGGATGATTTCAAGAAACTACAGAATCCTGATGGAGGTTTCTCCTGGTATCAGGGATATCCGAGCTCTTATTCAACCTCATTGTATATTTTGAAAAACTTAGGGAAAATAAATTCCTGGTTAAAGGATAATGTAAAGGATTATCAAACCTCAGAACAGAAAGAACTGGTTGCGAATCTGGTGAAATACGTAGATAATGAGATTGGTAAATATTGGGATGTAAAGAAAGGAAATGTTTGGAGCAATTGGGCACTAGATTATCTGGATACCAGAAATTACTGGGAAAAACAATATCCTTTAAAGGGTAAAGGTGCAACACTAAAATCATTAATAAAGCAAAAAGCCAAGACAGCAAAAATTACAGAATTTACATTCTTCGGTCTGCACAGAGCCGCTTTATTGATGAATAATTATGGTTTAAAAGAGGTTTCTGATAAGCTCATGACTTATTTAAAAGAGACTTCAGTAGATTCAAAAACTCAGGGAGCATACTGGAAACAGAACCTTGATGATTGGGGTTGGTTCAGCTCAAAAGTGGTGAATCATGCAGGAGCTTTGGAAGCTTTCAATGCCTTAAAACCAAACGATCAGAAATTTATTGAGGACATGAAAATCTGGCTGATCACCCAAAAAGAAGTGAATTCCTGGGGAAGTTCAAGAGGTACATCAGAAGTAATTTTTACCATTTTAAATTCAGGAAAATCCTGGACGAGTCCGGAAAGCGATAAAGCGACCGTTGTTTGGGGCGGAAAGGAACTGAAACCCGAAACTCAGGCGACTGGATATGTAAAATCTTCAGTGAAAACGGATGTTGTAGATAAAAACTTAGCGACGGTTACAGTAACAAAACCAGGTCCGGGAATTGTTCAAGGAGGATTGTTCTGGCAATATTATGAAGATCTGGATAAAATAAAATCTTCTGAAAATTACATTTCGATTACCAAAGAACTGTACAAGAAGATCAAAACGGTGAATGGTGAGGAATTACAAAAGATCTCACCGGAAACACCATTAAAAGTAGGAGATAAAGTGACGGTAAGAATGATTCTGAATACCGATCGACCGATGGAATTTATTCATATCAAAGACATGAGAGCTGCCGGATTCGAGCCTGTAGATGTATTGTCCGGATACCAGTGGAAAAATAGTTTAGGATATTATCAGTCTACTAAAGATGCGTCCACAAATTTTTATATTCAGTATATGCCAAAAGGTAAATATGTATTCGAATATGATTATGTTGCGAATGCATCCGGAAAATTCTCAAATGGGATTACTACGATGCAGAATTATTATGCGCCGCAGATGAATAGTCATACGAAAGGAACCAATGTGACGATCTCGGAATAATTTTCTTATAAATAAGCAAAAACTGCAGTAATATTACTGCAGTTTTTTTTATGAGATCGGCTGGAGATTGTCTTCACGTTCCAGCCTTTTATTCCGTTTTATTTTATAGGTTTCTTCACTGATATATTTTAAATTAAACAATTGTTTAATTTTGGAATGGTTTTTGAATTTAAAGAATATATAAAAAATAAATACAAAATTTATGAAATTTTCAAAAACAATTATTTTAGGATTCATGTTGGTTGTCGGAACGAATATTTTCGCTCAGAAGAAAGCTGAAAAGTTTGAAAAATTACAGATTGAAATGTTCCCGAAAGCAAAAGAAGGGTTTAAGCAAGTTTATATCCAGCTTCCTGTTGCAAAAAATGAAGGTGATCTAAAAGTTGAGTTTTTTGTCGGGGTAGAAAAAATGTTAGACTGTAACAAGCATTTCCTTATCGGAAAAGTAAATAATCAGGATCTTCAAGGTTGGGGATATAACTTTACGAAGTAGAATCAAAAGGTGAAACAGGTGGTACACTGATGGCTTGTCCGGATCAGAAGCTGACCAAGCAGTTTGTGTATCTTCAACCGGAAACCGTAAGATATAACAGTAAATTGCCATTGGTTTTCTATGTTCCGAAAGATATGGAAGTTCGTTACAGAGTTCTTAGACCTGATGCGATGAAGAAAGCAGTACAGAGATAGATTATTACAATTTATTTTATAAAAAAGTCCTCATAATTTTATGGGGACTTTTTATATGTAATGATTATCTGATTAATTCCACATAATTCATATTTTTCAGTAATGCTAAAATGAGTTCCAAATATTTGTTTTTCAACAGTTTGGTGGTATTTTTAAAAATAATTAAAAAGCATGAAAAAAAACTGATATATTTGTTTTTCAACAATTATATGGACTATGGAAAACGTATTTGATATCAAAGATGCTCAGAATTATATTGATAGGATTAATAATCTTGTGGAAGACACTCATGGTCTTTGGGGAAGAATGACAGTTGATCAGATGTTGGCGCACTGTTGCGTATCTTATGAAATGGTTTATGAACCGGAAAAACATAAAAAACCGGGCGCTATTGCAAAATTTATTTTAAAAAGATTTGTAAAGCCTAAGGTGGTAGGTGAAAAAGCTTATCCCAGAGATTCTCCTACGGCTCCACAGTTTTTAATTAAAGGAAGAAAGAATTTTGAAGAAGAAAAGAAAAGGCTGATTGGTTTTATTCAGAAAACCCAACAACTTGGAGCATCTGCTTTTGACGGAAAAGAATCCCATTCTTTTGGTAAGCTGTCTTCTCAGGAATGGAACAATATGTTTGCAAAACACCTGAACCACCATTTAGCACAATTCGGTGTATAAATAGTGCTGGAATTTTGAGGATGCATTTAAATTATATTTAATCTAATATTTAAACACATGAAAAAAGCTTTATTATTCCTCATTCTTGTTTCCAATCTTTTCTTGGCTCAAATGCCGGATATTTCATCCGTTTGGTTGAATAACAGTAAACCTTATATTGGAACCATTGGAAAGGATAAAGAGGTTCTTAAACTGAAGATCAATATTTCTGAACAAAACAGGAAAAATGACCAGGAATATTTTGTTTCCGGGTATTCTCTGGTAGATAAAGTATATGCTAAATTTGAAGGTAAATTTACCATTACCAAGTACAAAGACAATAAAAAAAGCGGAACGGTTTTCGGAACTTACGAACTGGCAGAAGAAAATAAAGGAAAGCATTCCGGACTTTTCACGGGTAAATTTGTTTATACCTTCAAATGGAATAAAACGACCGAAAAAATTGAAGGACAATATATTGAGTTGATTGGTGACTGGAAAAGTTATGACGGAAGCTTAGATTTTAAAACCCGATTAAAAAATCAATAATTATGTTAAAACAATTTTTAGCTGTAATAGCCGGAATTATAGTTGGTTCTATAGGTATTTGGGTAATGGAAAGACTGGGACATTCACTGTATCCTTTTCCTGCAGATTTGAAACCCGATGATATTGAGGGGTTCAAAGCCTATGTTGAAAACCTGCCTTTTATGGGCAAATTTATTGTCATTCTGGGGTATGCTTTAGGAGCATTGCTTTCAGGATTCGTTGCAACAAAAGTGGCTAATAATAACAAACCGGCGGCGGCTATCGTTTGTGGAGGTATCTTTCTCTTTTTCACTATTTACAATATGTTGATTTTACCAACTCCGGTTTGGTTCTGGATACTAGGAATCGTAGTTTGGAGCCTTGTTCTCGTAGGATATCAATTAGCTTTAAATAAAAATAAGGAATGAAATTAGGAGCATTTTCAGTAAGTTTAAGTGTAAAAGACTTACAAAAATCAAAAGAATTTTATGAAAAACTGGGCTTCAGTTCTATGGGCGGAAGTATGGAACATAATTACCTGATCATGAAAAACGGAGATCATCTGATCGGTCTTTTTCAGGCAATGTTTGACGGCAATATGCTGACTTTTAATCCGGGATGGGATCAGAACGCACAGAATTTAGAGGTATTTGATGATGTTCGGGATATTCAAAAACATTTAAAAAGTCAGGGTGTTGAATTGAGTAAAGAAGCAGATGAAACCACGGAAGGTCCGGAGCATATTTTCCTTAAAGATCCCGATGGAAATATGATTTTAATTGATCAGCACAGATGAATAAAAGTTGAAAAACTTGATAAATAATTTAGATACAAATTTTAACTAACTTAAAACATTATGGCATCAGTAAACGTTTATTTAACATTTAATGGAAACTGCAGGGAAGCATTCGATTTCTATAAATCTGTTTTCGGTGGGGAATATCCATATATAGGAACTTTCGGAGAAATGCCTTCAGAAGAAGGTAAAGAAATGCCCGAAGAGGAAAAAAATAGAATTATGCATGTTTCTCTTCCAATCTCTAAAGAAACCATTTTAATGGGAAGCGATACAGGCGGAGAATGGGCTTCTCATTATAAAGTGGGAAATAACTTCTCGATTTCCATCAACGCAGAATCTAAAGAAGAGGCGGATAAATTATTCGCTGGATTATCAGAAGGAGGAACAGTAACCATGCCAATGGCAGATACATTTTGGGGAGCATATTTCGGAATGTTTACAGATAAATTCGGAATCAACTGGATGGTAAACTACGACGATCCTGCAAAAATGCAGCAACACCCATAATATAGTTTTTACAACAAGATAGAATATTGACCGGCGGTAATTGTTACTGTCGGTTTTCTTTTATATACATCGCATTTCAAAAATCTCTAAATTTGAGTGTAAAGTTTCTGACTGATTTTAAACAGATAAGAAAATTTTCATAAAAAATATATTTTTCTTATTATTGATAATTAATATTGAATTTTATTAGTTTGATAGATTTTAATAATTGAAAAATAAAGGAATGA
>JBCNMJ010000007.1:0-59678 GCA_039594975.1 Chryseobacterium sp.
AATATAAAATTTTTAAATTCTCGAAGTATTTTGCTAATATACACTTTTTAAATTAATTTTAATTTTTATTAATCTTTTTTAAAAATTTGATAATAAAAAAAATTGTGCTTTATTTTGGTTAAATTTGTATGGATGGAAAAAAAATCTACACATATCTTAAATGCATCGAGCAATCTTTTGGGGTTTTCTTTATTGATAATAACGTCATTAAAGATCTCCAGAATAAGCCACAGCACCTATTTAGATGAGTTTGCGGGGGTAGCATGTTTATGTTTTGCCTTCAGCTGCTTTTTTTCTTTCTTATCGATCAGAACAAAGAACAAAAAGCGGGGAAACAGGTTTGAAACTATTGCGGATTATTTATTTTTAACCGCTTTATTTTGCATTGTTCTAGCTGTTATTATTGTAACAATGAAAATTATTTAATTAAAATTTTCTTTCAATTACATACTCAAGCATCAAATGCAAAGCTTTTTTAGCCTCAGAATCAGGAAATTCACCAAGAATGTCTTTTGCTTTCTGCTGAAAATCTTTCATCACAGAAATAGCATAATCAAGCCCTCCTGAGGATTTCACGAAATTTATCAACTCTTTTACACGTTTTTGGTCGTTATTATAACGTTTTATCGTATTAAAATAGTATTTTTTATCTTTTTCGTCAGCTGTTTTTAAGGTATGAATCAAAGGAAGCGTCATTTTTTGCTCTTTAATATCAATTCCCACAGGTTTTCCGATCACATTTGAGCTTAGATAATCAAAAAGATCATCTTTAATCTGGAAAGCCAATCCTGTGTAAGTTCCGAAGTCCATCATTTTTTTAGCTAAATTTTCATCAGCATTGTTAGATAATACCCCGATCTCGCAACAGGCAGCAATTAAAGTCGCTGTTTTCTGGCGGATAATTTCGTAATATACCTCTTCTGTAATATCTAGTTTTCTGGCCTTTTCCAGCTGAAGAAGCTCACCTTCAGACATTTCCCTGATAGTTCTGGAAATTACAGCTAGCAGATCGTAATCTTTATGATCCGTAGAAAGTAAAACGGCTTTTGATAGTAAAAAATCTCCGACCAAAACCGCAATTTTATTTTTCCATAATGCATTAATGGAGAAAAAATTACGTCTTTTAAAGCTTTCATCCACCACATCATCATGAACTAATGTCGCAGTATGAATTAGCTCAATCATTGAAGCACCACGATAGGTTTTTTCGTTAACGTCTCCGATAAGTTTTGCACAAAGAAATACAAACATAGGACGCATCTGCTTTCCTTTTGTTGTAACGATAAAACGAGTGACTTTATCTAATAAAGGTACTTTGCTCTGCATTGATTCATAAAACTTCTGTTCAAAAAGTTTTATTTCCTCATTGATCGGTTGCTTGATTTCTTCTACGATGTTTGCCACAATCTGCGAATGATGGATAAATAATTATTAATTCTCACAAAGATAATTTTTTTCAGGCAATTTTAAGAGAAATTAATCTTTGAGTTTGTCTTCAGAAATAAAATATAAGCTTTGTTTTGTTCCTCCCAACGGAGAATGGAATTTCTCGCCTGAAATATAAACACCGGACTCATCCGCTGCAACACCCTCAATCTGACCTATTGAAAGTGCACTTCCCAGATAAAAACGCTTCGGATCTTCTTTAAAGAATATTCCAGGTTCTGTTTCTCTGAAAATATTTAAAAAGACTTCTGTTTTCTTTGTATAACCTACCAAATAAAGTTTTTTATCAAAATAAGCTGCATCTGTCACTACAAAATTGATTTTAAAAGCTTCAATTTTTTTGGCCACCTGCTTTTCCGAAATTGTAGGATCTACAGTATAATGTGTTGTTGATTTTGATGCCCATTCTTTAGTAAAAAGATGAATTTTGCCCTCTAAAAAAATCATGGCCTCCGCATCGAAATCAGTTTTTAGATTCTTAGGCGTAAAATCGGTTTGCTCAGGATAGAAAAAAGGGATTGAAGTAGCATCTAAAGATGTTTCTGAGAAAGAAACCTGGTTCGTATTCGCTTCATGAAGTTTTTCATAAGATACCTTATAAATGGTAAGATCTTTTCTAGTCCCCGCATTATTACCAAAATCGCCCACATAGAAGTTCTCACCATCATTGGTTAAAGCTTCCCAATCGGTATTGGTTAAGTTTGTTTTGAATATCCTGATTATTTCACCATTATTTTTATCTATTTCAAAAAGATCAGGAGCATTACCACTGTCGTTAAAGGTATAAAGCTTCCCATGCATCATACTTAATCCGGATGTTTCCTGAATTTTTGCATCTAAATAGTTCACCCTGTATTTTCTGATTTTAAAAATATTAGGTTGCTGAGAGAGCAAAAATATTGAGAATGAGAGAAATACGAGTGAGAGGAACTTTTTCATGCATCAAAATTAGCTTTTTCCGATAAAACAAAGACAGGCTTTGCCTGTCCATTTGATATTATATTTTTTCGTTATGCAGATTTTTCGTGAATGTTTTCTTTTTTCCTGTTCTTTTTCTCCCAATATTCGCGTTGATAATCTTTAACCGTTTTTCCTGTTCCGTCGTGTCTCCATCCCGGAGAATTGAATATATAATTAAACCGGTCCTTAATAGTAAGATTGGGTTGCTTAAGATCTTTTGCTATTTTCTGCCATTCGTACAGTAAGGTCGTTATTGGCCCATCATCCGGCATTTTAGGATAAATTCCGAATTTCACAGGAACTTTAGGATCTTCAGGTTCAAAAGTCCCGAAAATTTTATCCCAGAATATAAAAACCATTCCCATATTTCTATCCAAATATTTGATATTGCATCCATGATGAACCCTGTGGTGAGAAGGCGTTACCAGAATGTATTCTAAGAAACCCATTTTTTTTACAGTCTGTGTATGCACCCATGTTCCATAAACCTGACCAACAGCGTAACAAACCATGATTGTCCAGGGATTAAAGCCTAAAAATGCCAAAGGAGAGAAAAAAAGATAACGATATAAAGGTTGAAAAACCGGACTTCGGAATCCTGTTGTTAAGTTAAAATATTCGGAATTATGATGAGTAATATGTACTGCCCAAAAAGCCCTTGATTTATGGTCTACCAAATGATGGAAATAATAGGCCAGATCTGTTGCAAGAAAACACAATACCCAATAGTACCAGGTTCCCATATCAAAATCGAATAGTCTGAAGCTAAAGAAGAAGAACATTACACCCATCGCAAAAGCCTTCATCACCAGATCAAGACCAAAGTTCATCAGTGCAAGGTATATATTGGTAAAGAGATCTTTTCGGCTGTACAAATGCGCCTGCGCTACACTACTGTATATCATTTCCGCCAAAATAACGGCAGCATGAACAGGAACAGCCCAAGCGTAGACACTTTCTAGTCCATTTTCACTCATGAAGTAATCCATCATCTGTTACTCAAATTAAGTACAAATTTAGGAATTTAAGAATTCGTTAAGAATATTTTTTGATTTTTTAATGAAATTTTAATCCGCTGTTTTATTGGCAAGTTGCCCGCAAGCAGCATCAATATCCCCACCACGACTTTTTCTCACCACACAAACAATTCCTGCATTTTCTAACTGACGGATGTAGTTTTCTTCTGCTTGTTTGTTGCATTGGTCATATTTTCCGTCACCAATAGGATTATACTGAATAAGATTCACTTTAGAAGGAACCTGTTTGCAATATTTAATTAAAGCTTTGATGTCTTCATCACCATCATTGATTCCTTTCCAGACACAGTATTCGAAAGTAATCACAGAACCTGTTTTCTTGTACCAATACTGAAGAGATTCCATGATTTCCGTTAAAGGAAATTTATCAGAGAAAGGCATGATCTCGTTACGCTTAGATTCAATTGCCGAGTGAAGGGACAAAGCCAGTTTCACTTTCAATTCTTCATCTGCCAACATTTTGATCATCTTTGGAATTCCCGAAGTAGAAACGGTGATTCTTCTTGGTGACATTCCCAAACCTTCCGGCTGTGTGATTTTTCTGATGGCTTCCACGACATTTTTGTAATTCATCATCGGTTCTCCCATTCCCATAAAAACAATATTGGAAAGCGGCCTGTCGAAATACATTTTACTTTGGCTGTCAATTAAAGCAACCTGATCCACGATTTCTGCAACTTCAAGATTTCTCATTCTTTTGAGTCTCGCTGTTGCACAAAATTCACAATTCAAAGAACAGCCTACCTGTGAAGACACACAAGCTGTCGTTCTGGTTTCCGTTGGAATTAAAACGGATTCCACCATTAGACCGTCATGAAGTTTTACTCCATTTTTAATGGTTCCGTCAGAACTTTTCTGAAGCAGATCAACTGAAACAGGGTTTATGATATATTCTTCAGAGATTTTATCCCGAAGCTGTTTTGAAAGATTCGTCATCTCATCAATCGAATGGAGGTTTTTACTCCACAGCCAGTCATACACCTGTTTCGCACGAAACGGCTTTTCTCCCAAAGACACAAAATAGTCTTTAAGCTGGTCTAGCGATAAAGTTCTGATATCTTTCATTGTAAGGTTTTAGATGTTAGGTTGCAGATTGCAGGTAACTACTACCTGCAACCTTTTACCTTATATCTTATTAAAGAATTAACATTGCATCTCCGTAAGAGTAGAATTTATACTTCTCTTTTACGGCTTCTTCGTAAGCATGCATTACGAAGTCTCTTCCTGCAAACGCAGCAATCATCATAATCAATGTTGATTTTGGCGTGTGGAAATTGGTGATCATACAGTTGGCAACCCCGAATTCGTGTGGAGGATAAATGAATTTATTTGTCCAACCGTGGAAAGCAGAGATTTTCTTGTTTGAAGAAACAGAAGTTTCCAATGTTCTCATTGTAGTCGTTCCAACAGCACAAACTCTTTTATTCGCTTCAACTGCATTGTTGATAATCTGAGCATTTTTCTCATCGATGAAGATTTCTTCAGACTCCATTTTGTGCTTAGAAAGATCTTCCACTTCAATCGGGTTGAATGTTCCCAAACCAACGTGAAGCGTAACTTCTGCAAAATCAATTCCTTTGATTTCCAATCTCTTCATCAAGTGTTTTGAGAAGTGAAGACCTGCAGTAGGTGCTGCAACCGCTCCTTCTACTTTTGCGTAGATCGTTTGGTATCTTTCTGCATCTTCCGGCTCAACATCTCTTTTGATATATTTTGGAAGCGGAGTTTCTCCTAATTCCTTTAATTTAGCTCTGAATTCTTCGTAAGAACCATCGAATAAGAATCTCAATGTTCTTCCTCTTGAAGTTGTGTTATCGATAACTTCTGCTACCAAAGATTCATCTTCTGTGAAGAATAATTTATTACCAATTCTGATTTTTCTTGCAGGATCTACCAGAACATCCCAAACACGAGTTTCTTTGTCAAGCTCTCTCAACAAGAAAACTTCAATTTTAGCTCCTGTCTTTTCTTTATTTCCATAAAGACGGGCTGGGAAAACTTTAGTATTATTGAAGATAAAAAGATCTCCTTCATCAAAATAATCAACAACATCTTTGAACAACTTGTGCTCGATAGTTTCGGTTTTTCTGTTCAAAACCATTAATCTCGCTTCGTCTCTGTGCTCGGATGGGTGTTCTGCCAATAATTCTGCAGGAAGATCAAAATTAAAATCTGATGTTTTCATTTTTTAAATTACGGTTTAAAAATTATTGAAATTACGAGGTGTAATTTTCGAGGTGCAAATATACGACATTAAAGCACCCTTTGTCAAGTGTTATTTTGCATCCGTTAAAAAACAGCGATTATAAGGCATGAAAATGTATTAAAATTAATCAGACATCAAGGTTATAGAGTTGATAACTCATTATTATAATTAATTTTAATTACATAATCAACAATTGGTTATTTTTACAGCAGATATTCAATATCGTTAAAAAATATATCCATGAAAAATTTGTTGTTTGTCCCTTTATTGATAACCGCCAATACAGCGTATTCACAGGTCCAAAAAATCGAAAAAGTAATTGATTCCTGTGTGAAAAAGGACAATTACAACGGCTCTGTATTATTTGCTAAAAATGGTAAGATTGAATTACTTACCTACAAAGGATTATCCAACAGACATTATAATATTCCTTTTTCAGACGAAAGCAGATTTCATATTTTCTCACTTACAAAAACGTTTACGGCAGTTCTCATCATGCAGTTGTATGAAAGGGGAAAGATAAATTTGGACGCCACCATTTCGACTTACTATCCTGAATATAAAGGTGAAGCCGCTCAAAAAGCAACGATCAGAAATTTATTAACTTACAGCAGCGGGCGTGAAAACAAAGATATAAGTTCGCCCGAACTTATTCATGAGGCCTATGATAATACCATCTGGAATCTTGATGATTTTATCAAAACATTTTTATCAGAAAAGCTAATCAGTAAACCGGGAACAAAATTTGAGTATAACAATGGAGATTATATTCTTTTAGGCAAAATTATAGAGAAAATCTACAACAAGCCTTTTGAAAAGGTGTTAAAAGAGCAGATCTTAATTCCCTTAAAAATGTCCGACACAGGATTTCTTCATCATAATGACATCATTAAAAATCTTGACGAAGGCTATTCTGCTGATGAATCAGATCCATTTGCCCTTCATATGCCCACCAATATGTATATT
This sequence comes from Chryseobacterium sp., assembly GCA_039594975.1. Classification (GTDB taxonomy): domain Bacteria; phylum Bacteroidota; class Bacteroidia; order Flavobacteriales; family Weeksellaceae; genus Chryseobacterium. The sequence goes on from JBCNMJ010000007.1 coordinate 6,616, forward strand.
GATAATCTTTATTGTGCCGGAGCAATGTATTCTACCCCAAGAGATCTTTTGGTATTTGACCAGGCAATTTTCAATCATACTTTGATCAAGAAAACGACTATGGATATGATGCTTACACCTTATCCGGAACTTGGAGATACAGCATTCAGCTTCTGGGTATATCCAAAAAGATTTGGAACTGTTGATACTCTGTTTGCAGAACGTCAGGGTGAAGGATATGGTCACAGCGCAAACTGGGTGCATCTGATTGATAAAGGTATCTCGCTTTTTATTTTATCGAATACGAAGGATATCAAATATCTTAATAAAATGAGAGAAAAGATTCTCAATGCTTATTACAGAAAATAATTTAAAGAAAATTCAGAATCGCTTTCCAGTCTTCTAATTTTTTTTCAAAGGAAACGGTATGAAGCGGACTTGTAGAAGGCATTAAAAATATAGGAATTCCAAAATTTTTCCCTAAAACCTTTTGTAAGTTTTTATAGGATTTTCCTCCGTTACAGAAAATAGCTATAATGTTCGGGTATTGTTCCAGTAGCTCTTCAATCTGATTCGCTTCCTCATTTTTGATTTCAGAATCCAGGCTTCCTTTTCTTTCGCAGGAATCGATAACATCCCAAAGCGCAATATGGCTTTTCTTTAAAACATTCATTCTTTTCTCATAATCATCGGTAAAATCTTCATGAAATAATTCAAAAATAATCTTCCAGAATTTGTTTTGCGGATGGGCATAATACTGCTGTTTTTCCAATGATTTTACTCCAGGAATTGAGCCCAATATTAAAATTTTAGAATTATTATCAATAATGGGTGGAAATGAAGAAATTCTGTTTTGCATACATCAAATTTATATTTTTTGAATTTGAACTAAAACAAAAAACGGACATTTTTGTCCGTTTTTATTTATATTTTCCAGGAAAGTTCAATTTATTATCTGTTTTTGAACCATTCGATCTTTTAACCACCCCGTCAAAAATTCGTTAGAATTTTTGACACCCCTCCAAAGGAGGGGAATTGAGGATTATAAAGTTTCCTTCAGCCAATCAAAGAATTCTCTCTGCCAAACCAGCCCGTTTTGTGGATGAAGCACCCAGTGGTTTTCGTTCGGGAAATAGACTAATTTTGATTTCAATCCTTTCAATTTTGCAGCCTGGAAAGCTTCCTGACCTTGTTCGTAAGGAACTCTGAAATCAATTCCTCCCTGAACGATCATAATTGGTTTATTCCACTTTTCTACATAATTGCTCGGATTGAATTCAATATAAGCTTTTGGCAAAGGCTTTTCCCATGGCGAACCTAAATCCCAATTGGCAAACCAAAGTTCTTCAGTCGTTAAATACCAAGATTTCATATCAAATAATCCATCATGGGCAATAAAAGTTTTGAATCTGTTCTCATGAATTCCAGCTAACATAAATACGCTGTAACCTCCATAACTTGCTCCAACAGCTGCTACTCTATCTCCATCTACGTAAGGCAATGTTTTAGCATAATCTGTGGCTGCCAGATAATCTCTCATCGGCTGTCCTCCCCAATCTCTTGAGATCTCTTCATTCCATTTTGTTCCCCAACCCGGCATTCCTCTTCTGTTCGGTGCTACAACAATATAACCATTCGCTACCATTAAGGCGAAGTTCCATCTTGTACTGAAAAACTGGGTTAATGCAGATTGCGGACCTCCCTGACAATATACCAAAGTCGGATATTTTTTATTCGGATCGAAGTTTGGCGGATAATGGAACCATACTCCCATTTCTTTTCCGTCGGAAGTTTTCACCATTTTCAATTCAGATTTTCCCTGAGCTAATTTTGAATACATTTCCTTATTAACCTCAGTGATCTGCTTCATTTCTCCGTTTTTAATATTAACAGAGAAAATATCCGTTGCATGGTTGATATCTGTTCTTCCTACCAAAAGTGAGTTTTTCTGATCTGCAAAGATTTCATTCACATCAAAATCACCTCTCGTGATCTGCTGAACTTTTGCACTTTTCGGATCTAAAGAGAATAACTGTTTTGTTCCTCTGAAAGCCGCTGTGAAATAAATCGCTTTAGAATCTCCACTCCAGAAAACATCTCCGGAAACGCTTTCGTCCCAACCGCTCGTTAAGTTTGAAATTTTACCTGATTTCCAGTCCAAGATTTTTATATCATTCTTGTCCGCTTCATAGCCATCTCTTGCCATGCTCTGCCAGATCAAAGATTTTCCGTCCGGACTGAATTTTGGGTTTACATCATATCCTTTATTAGCCTCTGTCAGGTTTTTTGTAGTTCCTGAAGCTAAATCATAAGCGAAAATATCTGTATTGGTACTTGTAGAATATGCTGCGCCACTTTTCGGTTTTGTTACGTATAAAAGCTGCGCAGAATCCGGGCTCCAGATGAAATCTTCTGCTCCACCGAAAGGTCTTTGAGGAGAATCCCACATTTTTCCGTCCAGTAAATCCTTTGCAGCATCTACTTTATCTGAAGTGTTTACGACAAAAACATGGTTGTATTTTCCTTCATTGAAATAATCCCAGTGTCTGTGATTAAGATCTGTGTAAACCTGTGCTGTAGTTTTCGGGGTATCGGAATATTTATCTTTTCCCATTACTTTTTCCACCAAAACCTGCTTACTGAAAGCAATTTTTTTACCATCAGGAGAAATTACCACATTATCTGCTTCCCCGATCGTATAAAATTCCGACCATGTCTTACCATTGTCTTTGGAAAGAAAAATCTTGTCTCCTTCCTGAGCATAAATTCCATTTTTATCCCATTGGATAAGTGCTTTCTTACCAAAATCAATTTTTGTGGACTGATTATTAAGAACATTTAGGAAATAGTTCTCACTTTTCGTTTTTTCAGTTTTAAGATCAACCTGTCCTACTTTGTAAATAATTGAAGACTGATCCGGTGAAACTGCCTGTACTCCCACTTTTTTCAAAGTCCATAGGATTTCAGGCGTCATTACTTGTTGTGCATTCATTAAAAGCGGAGCTGCCAAAGCCAGCAGACTGTACTTAAGTTTCATATTCTGATATTCATTTTTAGCGGATTTATAAAATCTCACTCGATTTCATACTCCTAAATTCAAAGATTGCCAAAGTTAATATTTAAAATAAAAATGGACGAAAGAATTAACATTTAAGTTGTTTCTTATTTAAAAAGAAAAATCCGCCGGTTAAAAACTGACGGATTTTATATTGTTTAAGGGATTTTTTATTAATCTCCATCTGAAAACATTGAATTGGCCAGAGAAGTAATAATTGACAGCAAAATACTGAAAAGAAATGCCCACCAAAATCCATCGATTTCCATGCTATCAATAAAGTAATCTGCTAATAAGATAATTAAAGCATTAATTACCAAAGCGAAGAAACCTAATGTAATAATCGTAAGCGGCAATCCGAATAAGCTTAGTATCGGTTTTACGATTACATTCAGCACCCCTAAAACGATGGCAAAAATAATCGCTGTGCTAAATCCTTCAAAATGTACTCCCGGCAAAATTTTAGTAAGAAGATATGCTACAATAGCAGTAATTAGTAATCGGATAATGAAGTTCATGTTATTTATTTTTTTAATATTTATAGTAACCAGTGAACAAAACTCATTCCATTTTCATGTGAAAAAGGTTTATTACCACTTATTTTATCTTCATCATGGTCACTAATGAAGTTGCTACATGACTTTCATTTTCCCCATTTTCATCTACAACATAAATCTCTGTTCTTACAACGCTTATCTTTGCTCCTCCTTTTATCACATAAGATTTTGAGACCAACGCCTCTCCTATGGCAGGTCTTAAATAATTGACTTTCAGCTCAACCGTCACCACATAGCAGTCTTCTTCATAATGACTTACAGCAGCATATCCCGAAGAAACATCCACCAGAGAAGCGATCATCGCACCGTTGAACATTCCTGCTTTTCTGGTCATCATTTCCATTTTAGGAATTTTGATGGAAATATAATCGGTTTCTACCACTAATAATTCTGCTTTGTAAAATTTTAGGGTTTCGGAACGGTTAAAGCTAGCTAAAATGAGTTGTCTTTTTTCTGAAGTCATTATTTTAATTTAAAACAAATGTAGCATAACCTTAAAAAACGTGAAAATTTTCAGTTACTATTCATCTATAAAAACAATAAACTGTAAATTCGTTCAACTAAAACAGCTTGGAAGTATCCCATGAGCAACGAACTAATCTATCGATTCATCAAACCTGAAAAATCTCTTACCGATTTTGTGTATGGGTATTCTTCGTTGCAAAATCTTTCAACGTTTAAAGAAGGAGTAATCATTCCCAACGGAAAAATCGATCTGCTATTCTGTAAAACCATCGATAACCAGTTTCAAATTGTCTTGATGGGTTTGGAAACAAAACCGAAACCAATGCCAGAAACAGTGTTTTCTACTTTTTTTGCGATTAGTTTTAATCCGCTTGCGTTGGAATATATTCTGCATCAATCCATTGCAGAGTTTGTAGACAGTGGAAAACAATTACCCGACAACTTTTGGGATTTCAGTATGGATGATCTGAACGATTTTGAAGAATTCTGTGAAAAAGCTTCCCAAAAAATTAAATCTTTACTACCTGAAGAAATTGATGAAAGAAAAAGAAAATTATTTGAGCTTATTTTTGCAACTCATGGAGAAATCACGGTTAAAGACCTTTCGGAACAGATCTTTTGGAGTGAACGTCAGATTAATCGTTATTTCAACAAACAATTGGGAATCTCATTAAAATATTACTGTAAAATTTTACGTTTTCAGGCTTCTCTTCATCATATTAAAGACGGAAATCTTTTTCCTCAGCTTAATTTTACAGACCAGTCTCATTTCATTAAAGAAATCAAAAAACTTTCCGGAGTTTCACCTAAGGAGTTATTTAAAAATCAAAACGACCGTTTTTTACAATTTTTGGTATATCATACACCATAATTTTGCAGCATAAAATTTAAAATTATGCTTATAAAAGATAAATCAATTGCTATTGTGGGTGGTGGTCCAGGAGGATTAACATTAGCGAGACTGTTACAACTAAAAGGTGCTAATGTAAAAGTATTTGAAAGGGACCTTAATAAAAATGCACGCGTTCAGGGAGCTCCTCTTGATCTTCATGACAATTCAGGATTGGCTGCAATCCGTAAAGCAAATTTGCTGGAAGAATTCAAGCAGAATTACCTTGTGGGAGCCGACAGAGAGCTTATCGTAAATGAAAATGCAGAAATATTTTTCAGCGATCATGACTCGAAACCTGAAGAAGATTTCGGACATCGACATTTCCGCCCTGAAATCGACCGTGGAACCTTAAGAAAGATCTTACTGGAATCTTTACAGCCTGAAACCGTAGTCTGGGGCAGCCATTTCGTTTCTATGGAAAAACAGAATGAAGGATGGCTCTTACACTTCAAAAACAATGCAACAACGTATGCCGATATTGTGATTGCCTGTGACGGAGCCAACTCAAAAATCCGTCCTTATATCACGGACTACAAAGCTTTCTATACCGGAATTATTATGCTTGAAGGAAATATTCTGCAGGCCAAAGAGAATGCACCAAAAGTTAATGCCTTATTGAAGGGTGGGAAAATAATGGCTTTCGGAAACAAAAAAAACCTTCTGATGGGCCAAAAAGGAAACGGTGATATTGGATTCTACGCAAGCTTTAAAACTGATGAAAGTTGGGCAACAAACAACGGTTTAGACTATAATAATAAAGCTCAAATGTTGGAGTGGTCCAAATCTACCTATTCAGAATGGAATCCTATATGGCTTGAATTGTTTGAAAATGCAGAAACACCGTTTATTCCACGTCCTATTTACTGTATTCCTTTTGATCAGACCTGGGAAGCTCAATCCAATTTAACCCTAATCGGAGATGCTGCTCACGTAATGCCTCCGTTTGCCGGAGAAGGTGTTAACATGGCAATGCTGGATGCATTGGAATTAAGCGAATGTTTGACATCAGATCAATATAAAACTTTGCAGGAAGCTATTTCCGGATATGAAGTCCAGATGCGAAAAAGAGCCGCCCTTATTGCAAAAGAATCTCTCGACAACGGGGAACTGATGCATGATGAAAACGCTCTTGAAAATATGCTGAATTTTTTCAACGGACCTCATGAATAATAAAAAAGAAACGGTTAATACCGTTTCTTTTTTATGTTGTATATATTTTGACTTTAAGGAATAATGACAGTAAACTGATCATTAAAGGATAAAACTCCTTCCGTTACACTTTCAGGATGTGAGCTGAACCCTTTTAGCTTTGATGTTTTGCCTTTTAGTACTAAATCCATCAGCTGTTTATCCGACAGTTTTTTACCAAAGATTTCAAAATTCACTTTAAAGCCACAGTTTTTAAAATCAGAACAACCGACAGCTGTTTTCCCTTTCATTAAATGATGCCCTTTACATTTCGGGCATTGGGTTTCTTCCCAGGATTGAAGTTCTTTTTTAACGGCAGGTTCCCTCTTTTTCTTTTCTTTAACCTCCACTTTTTCTTCTTCCAGGGTAATCACTTTTCCTTTTCCGTCCACTACTTTTTTAGTGAGTTCGGTTACCATCTGGATCAGTTCTTCTTTAAACTGATTGGCTTCATATTCACCGCTTTCTATTTTACGAAGTTTCAATTCCCATTCCCCTGTCAGTTCGGGACTTTTCAGCAATTCATCTTCAATCGTGTCAATTAATTGAATTCCGGTATGAGTGGCAATTAAATTTTTTCTTTTCTTTTCAATATATTTTCGCTTGAAAAGGGTTTCGATAATGTTGGCTCGCGTTGATGGTCTACCAATTCCGTTATTTTTTAGCATTTCACGAAGTTCTTCATCATCTACCTGCTTTCCGGCAGTTTCCATAGCTCTAAGAAGTGTTGCTTCCGTGTAAGGTTTTGGTGGCGAGGTTTTCCCTTGATGAATCATCGGATCATGAGGTCCGGTTTCTCCAACGGTGAATTCAGGAATCGTCTGTTCTTCTTCCTTTTCTTTTTCTTTATCGTTGGACTCTTCTTTAGGTTCTTTATCATAAACGGCTCTCCATCCCGGTTCAAGAATCTGTCTTCCACTGGTTTTGAAAGGAATTGTCCCTACTTTCCCTTCTACTAAGGTGTTTGAAATTTTACATTCAGGATAAAAAACTGCAATGAAGCGTTTGGCAATCAAATCGTAAATCAACTTTTCTTCCCTGCTCAGATTTTGAGACGGGGGAACTTCTGTTGGAATGATCGCGTGGTGATCGGTAACTTTGGTATCATCAAAAACCGCTTTCGACTTTGGAATCGGTGCTTCCAGCAAAGGTGAAATTAAATCCTGATAGAAATACATTTTTTTTAAAATTCCCTCTATTTTAGGATATAAACTTTCGGATAAGTATGTTGTATCAACACGTGGATAGGTCACATGCTTTTTCTCGTATAAACTTTGGATATAATTTAAAGTATTTTCTGCTGAATACCCATATTTTTTATTGGCTTCCACCTGAAGCCCCGTCAAATCAAAAAGTCTCGGATTTTTTTCTTTCCCTTCTTTAATTTCGAAAGAAACGATCTCAAAAGGGTTTACTTTCAGATATTCCAATCCTTTTTCCGCACGTTCCAGGGTTTTTAAACGATCGATGGCTGCATTGAAAATAACATCCCGGTATTTGGTTTTAAGTTCCCAATATTCTTCGGTGGTAAAGGCATCGATCTCCTTCTGACGCTGAACCAGCATCGCCAATGTAGGCGTCTGAACTCTACCGATGGAAAGAACCGCTTTATTTCCTCCGAACTTTTTCGTAAAAAGTCGGGTTGCGTTGATCCCAAGTAACCAATCTCCAATGGCTCTTGCATTTCCTGCGAGATACAGATTTTTGTAATCTTCAGCCGGTTTTAAGCTTGCAAAACCTTCTTTAATGGCTTCTTCGGTAAGAGAAGAAATCCATAAACGCTGAACCGGCTTGTTGCATTTTGCTTTCTGCAATACCCATCTCTGAATCAGTTCTCCCTCCTGACCGGCATCCCCACAGTTAATGACCTCATCACATTCCTCGACTAATCTTTCAATCACTTTAAACTGGTTTTCAACGCCTTTATTGGGAATTAATTTGATCCCAAAGTTGTTAGGAATGATCGGCAACAAAAACAAATTCCAGGATTTGTACTGCGGACCGTAATCGTGAGGTTCTTTCAGGGTACAAAGATGTCCGAACGTCCATGTCACGCAATAACCGTTTCCTTCCATATAGCCCTGCTTCGGTGTGGTAGCACCCAATACTTTGGCGATATCTCTGGCAACACTGGGTTTTTCGGCAATACAAAGTTTCATGAATTTTCGGAATTATAGAGGAGGGCAAAAATCGGGATTTTTTTTGGATTTTGCTAATTTGTTCGTCCTATTTCCAAATGATAAGACTTCTAAAAATAGCTAAATTTCTATAATCAACTCCTTTTCATAGCCGTTATATTTTTCATCAATATACCCATGCGGATTACAAATAATTTTCGTATTCCCGATTTCATACTTTGAAGGTGTGTGAATATGACCGTGAATCCAATATAAAGGTTGATATTCCTGAATTAAATCTTCAAGATTAGAGGCATAAGCCGAAGTTACCGGATCATTTTTATATTGTTCCGGAACTGAGTGAATACTTGGAGCATGATGAGTCACCACAATATTTTTCATTCCTTTTGCTTCTTCTAAACTTTCCTGTAACCATAATTTAGATAACTGATGAATCTTAAATATGTCAACAGTCCTCATTTTCGAATAAGAAGGATCACGCCTTATTTTTTTGTAATCATTCATAACTGACTGACAAATCATTCCATATTTTACAGGATTTCCAAAAATTGAAAAATCCGTCCACAAAGTCGTTCCATGAAAACGAATTCCCTCAATATCCACAAAAGAATTTTCCAGTACAAAAATATTTGAATCCTGCGCTGCTTCTTTTATTTTGTGTAATATTTTTGGGTAGGAACCTTTATAATATTCATGATTTCCCAGAACATAGATTACAGGTTTACTAGGAATTTTAGCTTTAATCCATTCTATTCCTTTTGTTCCTAAGTTTACATCTCCCGCTAAAACAACTATATCAGCATTATCAAATGATAAATCGGTATATCCAAACTCCTGATGCAGATCACTTATGATTTGTATTTTCATTTTTACAAATTACAGAAAAACTCCCTTAAATAAGAGAGTTTTCTAACAATATTTATAAAACAAAATTAATTAATTTCCATCGGAACTTCCATTAAAAGGATCTCCGTGTTTTCTGAAGTTGTTTTTATCTTTAATTCAGAAATATCTTGGACTCCTAAGCCATCTCTTTCTTCCAGTTTTTGGCCATCAATTTCAGCGCTTCCTTTAATGATAAACGCATAGACACCATTCCCTTTTTTCTTAATCTGATACTGGGTTTCCGTAGTATTTTCAAAATTTCCTAAATGAAACCATGCATCCTGATAAATCCAAACTCCCTCATCATCCACTTCGGGAGAAAGAATCTGCTGGAATCTGTTTTTGCTTTTTGTTTTGTCTAATGTAATTTGGTCGTATCTCGGGTTCACATTCCTTTTTCTGGGATAGATCCAGATTTGCAGGAACTTTCCTAGTTCCTCATCACTTTTGCTGAATTCACTGTGCATCACCCCGGTTCCGGCACTCATCACCTGGATTTCACCACTTTTTATAACCAGTTTATTGCCCAGACTGTCCTCATGCTCCAGAGAGCCTTCAAGAGGGATGCTTATAATTTCCATATTATCATGCGGATGCACTCCAAATCCTTTTTCCGCTTCTAAGGTATCGTCATTTAATACTCTCAAAGTACCAAATTGAATTCTTTCAGGATCGTAATAGTCACCAAAGCTAAAAGTTTTTTCACTTACCAACCACTCATTCTCAGTTTTTCCTCTGGAATCAGCTTTATGCAAAACATTTTTAGTTTCATCCGGTTTGGAAAAAGCAATATTCACTTCACTCTGTAATAATCCGCTTCCGCCTCCGTAATGTTGTATTACCTTAACTTCTTTATCTAAATTTTCACAAAAAGCTTTAATATCCTGTTCAAACTGATCTTCCAGCCCGGAACTCAATAAAACAATATCAACTTTATTGTTGCTGATATAATCATAAACTTTATTTTCAGAGCTTGAAAGTTCAGCTTTCCAACCTTCATTTTTTTCTATAATTCTTTTTAAGACATCAAGAATTTTCTGATTTTTTCCGATGACTAAGAAATTAAGCATTTTCATTTCAGATAAATTAAGGGTTAAAATTAGAGTTCAGTTTCCTACAATGTTTCTTTGAACCAGACATCATTATATTCTTCCGGATGGCGCTTGAACTGAGCATGAACATAAGGACATAACGGAACGATCATTAAATCATGTTCTCTGGCATAAGAAACCAGTTTTTCCAATAATATTTTTGCAAAACCTCTTCCTTCATATTCCGGATTCACTTCTGTATGGTAAACCGTTAATTTGTTTCCAATGACTGAAATATCCATTTTTCCGGCTTTGTTATCGTCTAAGAAAAGCTGAATTTCTCCTCTTACGTTTCCTAAAACTACTTCTGTTCTTTCCATTGTTTTAATTTTTAATAATAACAAAGTTAAGACCTCTCAAAAGATTATATCATGATCTATGATAATTTCGGTAAAAGTTTTTCATTTTGCCACACTCTCAACACCTAAAAATAAACCATTAAAAATCAATACGTTAATAAAATAATTCAAAATTATTTTCAAAAAGTCTACTTTTTTAGTGGACTAATAAGAATTTATCCCTTATATTTGCAACCGTAATCAGGACATTAAAAATAAAATGAAATCGAATTTTAGAAATCAATCCATTAAAAAGCACACCATCAATATGATGATGATGTATTGCTGTATGCCTGGATTACGAAATTGCTGTGGTTGACCTTACTTTTATATGACATATTTTTAAAGGCTTTACCACGTTGTAGAGCCTTTTTTTGTTTAATAAGAATAGCATCAAAAATGATAGAGATAAAGAACGTTTCAAAAACATTTCACCAGAAAAAACAGTCTTTTCAAGCGCTGGATAATGTAAGCCTGACTATTGAAAAAGGCGACATTGTCGGAATCATCGGATTTTCAGGAGCCGGAAAAAGTACTTTAATCCGAACGGTGAATCTTCTTGAAAAACCGGATAATGGCGAAATCATTATTAACGGAAAGGATTTTACAACATTAAATTCCAAACAATTAGCCCGGGAAAGAAAAAAAATAGGAATGATTTTCCAGCATTTTAATCTTCTTTCTTCAAGAACAGTTTTTGAAAATATTGCTCTTCCATTGGAACTGGATCATATCAACAAAACGGAAATTCAACGAAAAGTCAGTGAACTTTTGAAAATCGTTGGTCTGGAAGATAAAGCCAATGACTATCCTAAAAGTCTTTCGGGCGGACAAAAACAAAGAGTTGCCATTGCAAGAGCCTTGGCAAATGATCCTTATCTCCTGCTTTGTGATGAAGCAACAAGTGCGCTAGATCCTGCAACCACTCAATCCATCTTACAGTTGTTGAGGGATATCAATCAAAGATTGGGAATTACCATTTTGCTGATCACTCACGAAATGGAGGTCATTAAAACAGTCTGTAACCACGTTGCTGTGATTGACAAAGGAAAACTGGTAACCAAAGGAACTTTAAGCGAGATTGTCTCCAACAAAGAGAATCCTATCATCAAACAATTTTTAAACTCTAGTGTTATGACTATACCACAAGAACTGAATAAAAAACTACAAAAAGAACCGCAAGACGGACTGTTTCCTCTTGTTGAGGTTGAACTTAATGAACAAATCTCTGTTGAAGAACTGCTTTCAATAGTGTATGATAAATATAAAATTCCGTACAAGCTTCTGAAGGCCGATGTTGAATACTTAGGAGATTCTAACTTCGGAAAACTGTTGTTACAACTTCAGGGTGAAGAGGAAAAAAATCAGCAGGCCATCTATTATTTTAACCAGAATAAAATTCAAAATACGGTAAGAGGATATGCTTAGTGATACGGTGATTTCTCTTTTATCAAAAGGAATTTGGGAGACGGTTTATATGACATTCGTGTCAGGATTTTTTGGATTCGTATTAGGTTTACCGGTTGGAATTCTATTGTTTTTAACAAGAAAAGGACAGCTTTTGGAGAATGTAATTTATAACAGGATTTTATCTGTTTTGGTTAATATTTTCCGTTCCATTCCTTTCATCATTCTGATTGTATGGATGATCCCGTTTACAAGAAGTCTGGTCGGAACATCAATTGGTGTGAATGCAGCCTTGGTTCCTTTAAGTATTGGTGCTGCACCTTTTATTGCAAGATTGGTAGAGAACAGTTTGTTGGAAGTTCCTTATGGATTGATTGAAACTGCAAGAGCGTTAGGAGCAACCCCAATTCAGATCATCCGGAAAGTTTTGTTGCCGGAAGCATTACCGTCCTTAATTAACAATGCTACGATCACACTGATCACCTTGGTCGGGTATTCCGCAATGGGAGGAGCAGTCGGAGCAGGAGGATTGGGACAAATTGGTTATCAGTACGGATATATTGGTTATGATGCACTTATCATGAATCTGGTATTGGCTTTATTAGTGGCCATTGTATTTATTATTCAGTTTTCAGGTGACCGATTAGCCAAAAGATTTGATCATCGTTAATTGAAATTTAGAAAAGAATATAGTGTGTAAGCACTTTAAAAATATAGTGTGAATGTGAAATAGTGTGGTGGTTTGATGATTTCAGCCATCGATCCGGCGAAAAAGGTAATTCAAAAAGGTACAAAGCCATATTTTATTATTATCAAAGAATTTAAAGATTGCCTTTTTGCTTTTTCGCCATTTTTTTAGAAAATAGTTGACAATGAAAAAAATAAAGATTTTAGGAGCATTAGCAGCGGGATTGTTATTATTTACAGCCTGCAATTCGCCGAAAAAAGATGATCCGAATGTGATTAAAGTAGGCATCACTTCCGGTCCGGAACAGGAAATTGCCGAAGTGGCTAAAAAGGTAGCCAAAGACAAGTATAACCTTGATGTAGAGTTGGTTTCTTTCAACGACTATGTTGTTCCGAATGAAGCATTGAATAACGGAGATATTGATGCGAATGCTTTTCAGCATATTCCTTATTTAAATGAACAGTCCAAACAGAGAGGCTATAAACTGGCTGTTGTAGGAAATACTTTTGTCTACCCGATTGTTGCCTATTCAAAAAAGATTAAAAACATCAGTGAACTTCAAAACGGAAGCACTGTTGTCATCCCCAATGACCCGACAAATGGAGGACGCTCTTTACTTTTATTACAGAAAAACGGATTGTTAAAACTGAAAGACGGGATCGGTCTATTGCCTAAACTGACTGATATTGTTGACAATCCTAAACAATTAAAAATCCTTGAAATAGAAGCCCCACAATTGCCAAGAGTATTGGATGATAAGGAAGTTGTAATCGCTATTATTAACAACAATTTCGCAGCACAGGCAGGATTGGATGCAGAAAAACAGGGGATTTTTAAAGAAGATAAAGATTCACCTTATGTAAACGTAATTGTTTCCAGAGAGGACAACAAGACTTCCGAAAAAGTAAAAAACTTTGTAAAGGCTTATGAATCTGATGAGGTTGTGAAAAAAGCGGAGGAGATCTTTAAAGGAGGAGCCATTAAAGGCTGGAACTAGTTGCTGAATTATGAATTGTCAATGAGTGAATTTTTTCCATTATGCTGTAAAATTTGCCATTCACATTGATTATTAATTTTAGTAATTATATACAATTTTATATTACACCTAATATCTTATTATTATGACTCTGTCATTCTGAATGTAACGCAGTGAAATGAAGAATCTATGCTATAATGAGATTCTTTGAACTACGTTCGTATCCCTTCAGGCTGTGTCAGAATGACAATGGTGTAAAATTATATATAATGCCTTAATTTTTAAAGAAGTCTATTATTATATATTGTTGGCATTGTTTCATATTTTTTGAAATGATGCCTTTTCTTTTAATTTCATTTTCCTATTTGATTAATTTTTTAATAAAAAAGCTGATGATAATTAGTTATTCATTAAAAAAATATATTTTCTCAATTTGAGATAATAAATATTTTTGCTATTTTTGTTACCAATCAAAAAAGAAGGCTTTTATGTTAAAGAAAACCGCCATTGTAAGTTTATTTACTCTTATTTCTGCTTCGTATATGGCTCAAAATACTACTCTACCTGTTTATCTAGACGAATCAAAACCCGTTGAGCAACGAGTTCAGGATGCACTCTCCAGAATGACCCTGGAAGAGAAAGTGGCCATGCTTCATGCACAGTCAAAATTCAGTTCTCCGGGCGTTCCAAGACTGGGAATCCCTGAATTCTGGACAACAGACGGACCTCATGGAGTGCGCCCTGAAGTAATGTGGGATGAATGGAACCAGGCAGGCTGGACCAATGATTCAATTATTGCTTATCCTGCTTTAACAGCACTGTCTGCAACATGGAATAAAAAAATGTCATGGAACTACGGAAAAGCGCTTGGAGAAGAAGCCCGTTACAGAAAAAAAGACATTCTTCTAGGACCCGGAGTAAATATTTACAGAACTCCATTAAACGGAAGAAACTTTGAGTATATGGGAGAAGATCCTTACTTAACATCAAAAATGGTGGTTCCTTACATTAAAGGAGTTCAATCCAATGGCGTTGCAACTTCTGTGAAACATTTCGCTCTGAACAATCAGGAAATGTTCCGTCATACAAGTAATGTGAAAATTGATGACAGAACGTTGTATGAAATTTATCTTCCAGCTTTCAAAGCAGCCGTAACAGAAGGAGATTCCTGGACAATCATGGGAGCTTACGATATGTACAAAGGCCAATATGCAAGTCAGAACCAATATCTTCTGAATGATATTTTAAAAGGGGAATGGAAATACAATGGTGTTGTAGTTTCAGACTGGGGTGCTGTAAACAATACTGAACAGGCTATTCATAACGGATTGGATCTTGAATTCGGAAGCTGGACCAACGGACTTTCTGCAGGAACTAAAAATGCTTACGACAATTATTATCTGGCAAAACCTTACCTAGATTTAATTAAATCCGGAAAAGTAGGAACGAAAGAGCTTGATGACAAAGTTTCTAGACTTTTAAATTTAGCTTATAAAACAACAATGAACAGAAACAAGCCTTTCGGAAACATTGCTTCTGAAGAGCATAAAGCAATTGCTAAAGAAATCGGAGAAGAAGGAATTGTTTTGCTGAAAAACCAGGGAAATGTTCTCCCAATCGATATCAATAAAGCTAAAAAAATTGCTGTGATTGGTGAAAATGCGATCAAGATTATGACTGTTGGTGGTGGCTCTTCTTCCTTAAAAGTGAAATATGAAACGCTTCCTTTGGATGGAATTAAAGCAAGATTCGGAAAACAGTCAGATGTACAATATGCAAGAGGCTATGTGGGAGATATCGGCGGAGAATACAACGGTGTAAAATCCGGACAGGATTTGAAAGATGACCGTTCTCCTGCTGAATTACTGAATGAAGCTGTTGAACTGGCAAAAAAATCTGATTACGTAATTTTCGTCGGAGGATTGAATAAAGCCGACTTCCAGGACAGTGAAGGAAATGACAGAAAAAGCTACGGGTTGCCCTACAACCAAGACAATGTAATTGCTGCTTTAGCAAAAGCAAATAAAAATCTTGCGGTAGTTCTAATTTCAGGAAATGCAGTCGCAATGCCTTGGATCAAAGAAGTTCCGACAGTATTACAATCCTGGTATTTAGGCTCTGAAGCAGGAAATTCTATCGCTTCAATTTTAGCCGGAGACGCTAACCCATCGGGTAAATTGCCGTTTACTTTCCCAATAAAACTGGAAGACAATTCAGCCCACCAATTAGGAGAATACCCTGGAAATAAAGAAGAATTGGTAGCCGGAAAAGGAAAAGATCAAAAAAACCCGATCAACATTACTTATAATGAAGGAATTTTTGTAGGTTACAGATGGCATGATACGAAGAAAATCAAACCTTTATTCAGTTTCGGACATGGTTTAAGCTACACTACTTTTGAATTTGGAAAAGCAAAAGCTGATAAAACAACGATATCCCAGGACGACAAAATTACGTTTACAGTTTCTGTGAAAAATACAGGAAAAAGAGCCGGAGCAGAGGTTGCTCAGTTATATATTTCTGACTTGAAATCTTCTGTTGAAAGACCAACCAAAGAACTGAAAGGTTTTGAAAAAGTATTTTTAAATCCCGGAGAAGAAAAAGAGGTCACATTTACTATTGATAGATCTGCTTTAAGCTTCTTCGATGCTCAAAAGCACGATTGGGTCGCTGAGCCGGGAGATTTTGAAGCACAAATCGGAAATTCTTCTGATGCGATTAAAACGAAAGTTAAATTTACTTTGAAGTAATCTTACTTATTTTATATATTTCTAAAACGAGAAGAGTCCAATTTTTTGGACTCTTTTTTATTTTAAATAAGTTTCATACAAATCTGTCCTCCTGTCTTTCAAAACCTGTACAGAACCATTATAATGCAAATCTTTCAGAAGATTCAGGTCAACATCTACAATTAAGGTCATTTCTGTATTGGGAGTTGCTTCTCCTTTTACCGCATTGGAAGGAAATGCAAAATCAGACGGTGTGAAAACGGCTGCCTGTCCAAACTGAATATCCATATTATTAACGCCCGGAAGATTTCCTACACAACCTGCAATAGCAACGTAGCATTCATTTTCAATCGCTCTGGCTGCCGCACAATGCCTTACTCTGATATACGCATTCTGAGTATCGGTAAGATAAGGTACAAACAGGATTTTCATTCCCTGATCGGCTAAGATTCTCGGAAGCTCAGGAAATTCTACGTCATAGCAGATGACCAGTCCTATTTTGCCACAATCGGTATCAAAAACTTTGATTTCATTCCCCCCTTTCATTCCGTAATATTTTCTTTCATTCGGGGTAATATGAATTTTTCGGTATTCATCACTTCTTCCGTCCCTGTGCAAAAGATAGCTTACATTATACAGATCATTATTCTCAAATACGGGCATACTTCCTGAAATAATATTCACATTGTAGCTGATCGCCAATTCGGAAATTTTGTTTTTAATATTTTCAGTCATTTTTGCCAGCTCAATCATACTGTCTCTTCCTGATAAGCTATTGAATGGCGCTAGTAAAGGTGTATTAAAAAGCTCCGGAAACAGAACAAAATCCGATTTATAGTCTCCCATTACATCTACAAAAAATTCCACCTGCTCATAAAAAGCATCAATATCCTTAAACTGTCTCATCTGCCACTGCACGAGACCGATCCTTATGATACTATCCTGCATCGTATTAGGCTTTTTACTGTAATAGATATTATTCCATTGCAGCAAAACAGCATTTTCTCTGGACGATTCATCTTCCGGAAGGTATTTTTTCAGCACTTTGATAGGAAGAAAATTATTAGATAGCTGAAACGAAAGAACCGGATCATAGATTTCTTTATCTCTCACCTTGCGAATATAATCTCTGGCAGAAAGTTCGTGGCTGTATTCGTGATAATTAGGAATTCTTCCGCCCAATACAATAGATTTCAGATTCAGCAATTCACAAAGCTCTTTACGCGCATCATAGAGCCTGCGTCCCAGTCTCAATTCACGATACTGCGGATCTACAAAAACTTCGATACCATATAAAACATTCCCTGTAGAAGAATGGGTATTGAATGTATAATTCCCTGTAATATCACTGTAGGTATGATCATCTCCAAAATCTTCATAATTTACGATAATCGAAAGAGCGACTGCCGCCAGTTTCCCATCCACCGTAATACAAATCTGCCCTTGAGGAAAAATTTTAGTAAGCTTCGCAATACTTTTCTTTGACCAGACGTATTCTGACATTTTAGGATAGGCAAGCTTCATAATTTCTACCAGTTCATCATAATCTTCAAGCTTTAACGTTCGTGTTTCAATTTGCATATTATTTCTTTTTATGATTTGTAAAAGTGTAATAACTATTCCATGTACTGCTAATTGCTAATACAACTAAAATATACGGATTTTTTGGTTTTAAAAATTAATATTCTTGTGCTCTTTTTAATTATTTGTTAAGTTTACTTATTGAAATTTGCCTTAAACTAATACAAAATGAGCAATCAGGTAAAAACTTTCAAAGAGCAACATCATATGACCCAATCTGAGCTTGCTGAAAAATCAGGGCTTTCATTAAGAACCATTCAGAGGATTGAAGCGGGAAATATTCCTAAAGGTTTTACCTTAAAAGCCATCGCACAAGCATTGCACACTGAACCTGAAAAAATTGTGCCACCTATTGAAGAAAAAAACAAAAATGGCAGGGCAAAACTCATCAATCTGTCGGCTTTATGTGGTCTTATTATTCCGTTCGGGGGAGTGATTTTACCTTTACTTTTAACTTACAAAACAAAAGACACTTTCACAAAAGAGATCGGAAAAGATATTATCTGCATACAGATTCTGTTGGCTAGCGTTCTTTCTTTTTTTATGATTATCAGTCCGTTTATTCAGCACCTTTCGGGAATACGTTTTCCTCTTTTTCTCATTCCCCTTATCAGTTTACTTGGTGTAAAACTGTTCATTATCATTAGAAACGGCATCAGTTTGAACCAAAACAACAATTTACACATAAAACTGAAAACCAATTTCTTATAATCAAACAACCATAATTGTCGTAAAATTGTCACCTTGTTTTTGTGAGAATTCCGAATGGAAACCACGAATCTTGCAAAAAAAATAACAATGAAAATTTTTAAGAAAGTTGTCCTGACTTTTCTAGTCACTTTAATTCTGATATTGATAGGTTCATATTTTTATTTTGGTCGGAAATTCACTCCCGAAAAAAATTATTTAACGATAAAAAACGAAGCGGAAAAGTTCCTATGATCGGGTTAGGAAATGATAAAAATGTTTTGCTTGTTCCTATTCATTTTCCGACGGATTCCACTACTTATTATTTACAGTTTGATACTGGTTCTGCTTCAACGGTATTGTATACGCCGGCTATTAAAAACATGAAAAAAATACAGATCAGTCATAACCGGGCAAAAGCATCCTTCACTTTGGGGAAAACTGAAATATCCTCAGATTGATTTCAACTTTAATCAGGGGAAAAACAATCACAAAGATACGCTCCTTATTAGCGGAATTTTGGGGGCAGACATCCTGGAAAAGAATAAAACTCTCATTAATTTTAAGGACGATTATCTGATGTTTAATCTTGCGGAAACTCCTTCTCAATATACTGATCAACTGATGGATTTTAAGTTTAACAAAAGAAAAATTATTATAAGAGGAATGTTAAAGGGAAAAGAAAAACAGTTTCTGTTCGATTCCGGAACAAGCGCTTATGAATTACTTACCCAAAAAGAAGAATGGATGAATTTAAAATCCCTTCATTCCAGTGTAGCCATCGAAAAAAAACAATCCTGGCAGAATATTCTGACCACTTATACTGCAACTTGTAATCAAAATATCGAATTTCAAAGCAAAAAAATTCCACTCCGCCATGTTACCTATGTAGAAGGATTTTCCCAGACACAATATGCACTTATGAAATTTTCGGGAATGACAGGAATGCTCGGGAATAGTATTTTTCTGAACAATGTTTTATATCTGGATTGTAAAAATCAGAAAATTGCCATAGACTAAGTGGTTTACTTTCCGATACAAAACTTAGAAAAAATATTTCCTAGCACCTCATCATTGGTCACTTCACCGGAAATTTCACCAAGATGTTCCAACGCATTTCTCAATTCATAGGCCAATAATTCCGTTGAGATTTGGAGGGTAATCGCTTCTTTTACTTTATGAACCGCATCCAAAGATTTTTGTAAAGCTTCGAAGTGACGTTGGTTGGTAATGATGACATTATTTTCGGAGGCCTTTAACTGCTCTACATACGAAGACAGTTCGTTCTTCAGATCCTGAATATTCTGATTTTCTACCGCCGAAATTTTGATAAAATCGAAATCGTGCGTAATCTCATTTCTGAAAATATCTTCCACTTTTTCATAGATTGATGGGGAAACCTCATCAATTTTCGTTGAACAGATAATCAGTTTCAAATCCTCTCTCAATAAAGATTTTATCATCTCAATATCCTCAGAAAAATCTTCAGTTCCTGCATCAGCCAAGTACACAAGAATATTGGCATTTTCTACCTTTTCTTTAGCCTTTTTTACACCAATCGCTTCAATTTCGTCCATTGTTTCACGTAATCCGGCTGTGTCGATCAATCGGAATGCATGACCTTTAATATGTAAAACTTCTTCAATGGTATCTCTGGTTGTTCCGGCAATATTACTGACAATTGCTCTTTCCTCTTTCAGTAAAGCATTCAATAATGTAGATTTTCCCGCATTGGGTTTTCCAATGATGGCTACGGCTGTTCCGTTTTTAATGGCATTTCCGTACTGGAAACTTTCGATCAATGAATTTAATTTCAGTTCAATTTTATTCAGTAATTCCACTAAAGCTGACCGATCGGCAAATTCCACATCTTCTTCTGCAAAATCGAGTTCCAATTCAATTAAAGAAACAAAATTCAGCAAGTCTGTCCTTAAAAAAGAGATTTCATTGGTAATTCCACCTTTTAGCTGATTGATCGCCACTTTTCTGGAAGCTTCGTTTTCAGAAGCAATAACATCAGCAATTGCTTCAGCTTGGGAAAGGTCAATTCTTCCATTAATAAAGGCACGAAGCGTAAATTCACCGGCTTTTGCCATTCTCGCTCCGTTTTTAATCAAAGTTTCAAGAATACGTTTTCCAATATGTGGAGAACCGTGAAAAGCTATTTCTACAGAATTTTCCGTGGTAAAACTTTTGGGTGCCAGAAATATTGAAAGCATAACCTCATCTATCGCCTCTTCCCCATCTACAAAATATCCGTAATGAATGGTATGGGATTTTTGCTTCTCCAGTTTTTTTGCAGGAAAAGATTTTTGAACGACCGATAAAGCTTCGTTACCCGAAACTCTGATAATCCCTAAAGCTCCTACTCCATTGGCTGTTGCCAACGCACAAATGGTATCGTTATTCATGCTGCAAATTTACGTTTTTTAATTGCAAAGAATTATACAGATTGTCTATTATGCACATTTCACCTTTATTAATGGATAAGAGCAGGAAATTCCTGCTCTTATTTATAATTGAAAATTATTTTTTTAATTCACCTCCACCCATGCAGTGGAAATATTAGAAGTGTTTATTCCTTTCAAAACATGGACATTTCCGGAAGCATCAAACCAAATATATTCTTCTCCAATAAATTTAGGTAATTGCATTGGTGCAGAAGTATTCTTCATAAATTTTGAATCCGGGATATCAGTATAAGTAATTCCTTCTTCTACAGTAAATCCATTTTTTACCTTAATGCTGTTGTCATCAATACTGTTAAACCAATGGAACGTAGGTGTTCCGGTATTAAGAGCATCTTTTTTAACATCTACATTATCTATGCTCAGCTTAGTGAAGCCCCATCCATAGCTTACATTACATACAGTAGCAGTATTTACACCTGTGAGATAAATAATACAGTCTTTTATTGATACTTCATTGTCAAACCTGGCAGGATTATTATTATATGTACCCACCAAACCAACGCTAGAAAATTGTGCATCAAAATAATTACTCACTCTGTCATCACCCAAATAAATTTTGGAATTAATAAAATTCACTTTAGGGAAAGTTCCATTTGCTGGACTTCCATAGCAACCGTTGAAATGATATGTTCCGTTTTTAATGATACAATCTATATAATTTACAGATTTCAAAAACACAGCATGATTATGAGCAATAACCACATTATCTAATGTGCAGCCAATAAAGTCTATTTTTCTGTTCGTCGGAATATTATTAATTGCAAAAAGAAAGTTTTTGAAAGTATTTTTATAAACAGTAATATCCGATGAATAAGCTATAAAATAGGTATGAGACAGGTTTTTATTTTCAAATATATTGTTATATGTTTTAAGTCCAAATTGACTGGATGAAATATTACAGTCAACAAAATGATTTTCTGACATCGTAGATTCAGAATCGAAATCCATTCTTCCATCTTCGAAATAGTTTGATTTTAGTTCTACCGGATTAGAGGCTACTACTGCTGTGAACTTTCGGACATAATTGTTGGAGAACAATACTTTTCGTTTACTAAATTCAGGCGAGCTTTCAAGCGATAATGGTAATTCGATGTTATTGAATTTATTATGATGTACATGAAGTAAATTTATAGAGTACGCAATAACTCCATATCCTAAATTGTAAAATCTGTTGTTGCTGATAAATGCATTATAGGTACCCGCTAGTATTCCATGAAAACCATCTCCGATATCACAGTTTTCTACAGTCATTCCTAAACAATAACTGTCTTCAAAGTTTATTTGATAGCGGGTAGAATCCGGAAATCCCGGTGCTGATTCTTTCCAGCCTGCTCCGTTATTATAAATTCGGCAGGATTGGATCAGAGTATGATTTGTTCCTCCTGAAATACCGCCACGGTGAGAATCACTGAGATCACAATTCTTAATTGTAAAATTGGTACATGGATTGCTTGCCAACTGAATACCGAAATACGCATCTGCATCATTGGAAGGCTGATTATCTGTAACAATTCTTAGATATTTTGCATTGTCCGGTCTTTTAGTTTCCTCAAAAATCTGATTCACTTCCGAGCCAATAACATTATGGTTATCATCATACCAATAAAAAGTAACATAACCGTTTTGAAACGGAGGAATTCTCGTGTATCCTACACCTGTAATGATACATACATTACGATAGTCTTTAGCATCGCCGGGTAAGCTGATGAAATCAGTTGTATAAGAATTACTTAAATTTTGTGATACATATCCCGTATTATCAGTTCCATCTGCCAATAAATTACCAAGAAGAAATTTAGGATCCCAGCCGGTTCCTTCACCGGTACCGACTCCCGGATAATTTCCTATGATAATATTATCTCCCATAAATCCGCGAATAGTGGTCCCATCCACTTCGCAATATCTTGATCCTAAATTATGCATTACTCCATAAGTAGATTCAACCCAGGATTCTCCTGAAACAAAATCTCTTTGATAAAGATCTCCCAAAATTTCGCCTCCTATTAATTTTGATTTTACGGCATGGAAAAAACCAAATACATTGCCTTTAAAAAGATAAGCAGGATCTGAAGATATATCATATGGGCTCTTATTAACGCTGTCATACATCATTTCGATGCGACAACCACCAATATCAAGCGTCGTATGAGACGGAATCAGAACACACGTTGTATTTTCATAAATATGTCCCTGCCCCATTGGCCTGTTCAAATAGGTAAACGTATATTTTCCAGCAGGTAATTTTACCGTATTTACATGTAATGTATTTACAGCATAGTCTATTGCCGCATTTATACCGTCCACATTAGCTTTTGCCGTTTCGTAATCTGCATTGGTATAGGGTTTCTGTGGTACCCAGTCTTTGGTAATATTAAAAGCATCTAGCTGTATAAGATAAGTTGCAGGATTTTCTGTTGGTGTTGTTGACATGATTTTTATAATTTGATTGGTTATATAATTCGTCTTGGAGATTATTTTACTAGAAATCTCTAGTTTTTAAGCCTTATTTTTAAGGTGGTTAGGCTAAATCCCACCCAAATTCTTGAAATCAAGTTTCATCCTTTTGCCTTTTTATTATACTGTAAATGTAGAGGCTGAAGGCGCCAGAACTCGTCGTATTAAAATGAAAATAGTATAGAAGAAAAAAATATATGAAACAAAACTCGAAGCAGATTTGAATAAAAAATTCTGAAATTAAACCTTTCTAAATTCTAAAATGTTCTTTACAGAATTTTTTGTAAAGCTTTATGTTGGCTTCAGAAATATAAAAATCACCCCAAAAGGGATGATTTACTGCTTTTGAATTTACTAATGTATATGAAAGGTGTGATTTGTGTATTTTCTGCTACACAAATATAATATTTATTTTTCACAAATTAGAGAAAAATATAAATATTATCATTCACTAATTTCATTGATAAAAAAAAGCCTTGTAATCAGTGTTACAAGGCTTTATTCTTATTATTTTTGATGCATTAAAGTGGGCTTACCAAATTCAGAAACCATTCTTTAACCTCACCTTCCAAAAACGGAGCGAGCTTATCTTCACAGGTTTTATGATAGTTGTTTAACCAGTCAATTTCACTTTCTGAAAGGATTTCTTTTACAATCGTATCTTTAAAGAAAGGACAAAGCGTCAATGTTTCAAACTCATAGAATGTTCCGTGTATCGTTTTTTCTGCCTCTTTCACAGCGATCAGATTTTCGTGACGGATTCCGTAGTCTCCTTCAAGATAATACCCAGGTTCATTTGAGCAGACCATTCCTACCAAAAGATCCTGTGGATTCATATCTTTTCTGATATTCTGCGGCCCTTCATGAACATTCATAAAGCTTCCGACACCATGGCCTGTCCCGTGGTTGAAATCTTTTCCTTCCATCCATAAAGGTAATCTTGCGATAGCATCTAAATGAACTCCCTTTGTCCCTTTCGGAAACTTCACCATTGATAAACGGATCATTCCCTGCAAAACTAAGGTAGAATTTCGTTTGAATTCTTCAGAAACTTTTCCTAAAGCCAATGTTCTGGTAATATCGGTAGTTCCTTCAAGATACTGACCTCCTGAATCTACCAAAATACTTGCATCATTCGTTACTTCCTTACTTCCTTCGCTTTTAGCTGAATAATGCATTATTGCACCATTATCTTTATATCCGACAATACTTCCGAAGCTTTCTCCAACGAAGTTTTCTCCTTCAGCACGGAAGCCCCTCAGTTTTTCACCGATTGAATACTCGTTCATTGCTTCTTTTCCGGCGTTATGAGTCAGCCAATACAGGAATTTCACCATGGCAACACCGTCTCTCACCATTACTTTTCTGAAACCTTCCAGCTCTGTTTCATTTTTCTGAGCTTTCATTAAGTTTCCGGGAACCGGAGCTTTGATAAATTGATTATCAGATTTCAATGCTTCAAAAATAGACTGGTTGCTGTTGGGGGAAACCAAAACTTTTTCATTTTTGAATACTTTTAAATGGTTGTAGAATTCTTCATACGGCATCATTTTCACAAAAGACTCATCCATTTGTTTTCTTGCTTCAACCTCCAGTTTTTCCAGGTCAGTAAACAAGATTGCATCGTTTTTGGTAATAATGATATATCCTAAAAATACGGGATTGCTTTGTACATCACTTCCTCTTAAATTCAACGTCCATGCAACATCATCCAGACTTGAAATAATATGAACGGTTGCTTCCTGCTCTTCCATTTTCTGACGGATGGCAGCAATTTTATCAGTCACAGATTTCCCAGCCCATTTTAAAGGATGTACAAAAATCGGATTCTTTGATGGTGTTCCTCTATCAATCCAGATTTGCTTCAAAAGAGGATTATCAACCAGCGTTATATTTTTAGAATTTAATCTTTGAGTTAAAAGCTCCCAGTTCGCATGCGCTGTTGCCAATGCATTTACGGCTACTTTTCCGTTTGCAGGGATTTCGGAAATAATCCAGTCGATATAATTAGGCGTTCCTTCCATACCGTCCTTGAAAAGATCAATCCCTGAACCTTCCAGTTCTATGGCTGCTTGTGTAAAATATCTTCCGTCCGTCCAAAGCCCGGCTTTATCTTTTGTAACCACTACAAAACCTGCAGAGCCCAAAAATCCGGACAGCCAAGCTCTCTCCTGCCATTCTTCGGGCAAATATTCGCTCATATGCGGATCTGCAGAATATACTATAAATGCATCAACATTATTTTTCTGCATTTCTTCGCGAAGCGCAGCTACTTTTTCCTTTGAAGTCATTTTTTATGATTTTTAAAGAGGGAAAGTTACAAATTTTTAAGGTTCCGGCATGGAAATTCAACATTCAATTTACAGCAAATTATGACCCAATCAATTATCTGTTCAAAAGACGAATATTTAATTTTTATTTTTTTGGAAAGATTCTTGCAGTATTCGTAGTATGGAAAGACAGAATTACAAAAATCACAAAAAATTTTATCCACCGCACCATTTTATCTATCTACCCGCTCTCCTTATTTTAGAAATTCTGGGTATTTATAAAATTTTTAATGATACTCAGAATCAGCTGCTCTGGATATTATTTTCGATTGTTATTTTCCTGCTTTTCTATCTGGCCATCATGCTGAGACAACATTATGCTTTGGGACTTCAAAATCGATTGGTCAGACTTGAATTTAAACAACGTTATTTTGAAATTTTCGGGAAAAGATCTGATGAGGTTGAAGAAAAGCTAAAGTTCGATCAGATTGCAGCATTAAGGTTTGCTTATGATGACGAATTTAAAGAGCTGCTGTACAAAGCCCTTCATGAAAATATTTCAGGGGATGAAATCAAGAAATCAATTCAAAACTGGCGACCCGATCTCCATAGAATTTAGAATACTAAACACCAAAATAAATTATTATGAAAAAATTAAGTTTATACAGTCTCGCAATGTTCAGTTTGCTATCATTAACAAGCTGTGAAGCAGTTGAAACCATCTTTAAAGCCGGAATGTGGTGGGGAATTATCTTAGTAGTCGGAGTCATTGGTATCATTTTATGGCTATTCACCAGAGGTAAAAACTCTTAAAATGATGCAGTATGAATAATCCAGACTTAGATATCATTTCTCATCTGAAACCTTCTAAGATCCTTAAAATCCTGAAAGATCCGGAAGCTTCTGCGAAAGCGGTAAATCTTATTTACACTTCAGATACGGAATCAGCAGGTATTATCAGAAAAAAACGGGGTAAAAAATATTCCTATTTCAAAGACGGGGAAAGAATCAAGGATAAGGACGAGATCAAAAGGATCAACGGGCTGGTAATACCTCCAGCCTGGGAAAATGTATGGATATGTGCACTGGATAATGGTCATCTTCAGGCTACTGGTTTTGATGTAAAAAAGAGAAAACAGTATCGTTACCATCCGCTTTGGAATGCATTGAGAAATCATACGAAATTTTACAGAATGCTGAAATTCGGATATACTTTACCTGCTATGAGGCTTCATATTGAGCAGGATCTGGCTTTAAGAAATTTTGAAAAACGGAAAATTCTCGCTTTAATTGTTAGTCTAATGCAAAAAACAAATATCCGTATTGGAAATAATGTCTATGAAAAATTGTACGGCTCGTTTGGCTTAACAACTTTAAAAGATAAACATGTAAAAATCAAAGGGCAGAAAATTACCTTTTCATTCAAAGGGAAAAAAGGCATTATGCACAATGTGGATCTTAAAAGTAAAAGACTGGCAAAACTGGTTCAGAAATGTAAAGATATTCCGGGAAAAGAGCTGTTTCAGTATTACGATGACGAAGGCAATCACCATTCGATCGATTCCGGAATGGTGAATGAGTATATTAAGGAAATCAGCGGCGAAGATTTTACAGCAAAAGATTTCAGAACATGGTCGGGAACGGTGAATGCTTTAATTGCTTTTAAAGAAATTGGCTACGCTGAAACCAACGCTGAATATAAAAGAAAAGTAAAAGAAGCTCTCGAAATGGTGGCTTCCCATCTCGGAAATACAAGCACAGTCTGTAAAAAATATTATGTCCATCCTTTAGTCATTACTCTATATGAAAACAACAGCATCAAAAAATATCTTGATGAACTGGAAATCATAGAAGAAAATGATGGCAAAGCAGGCTTAACCCAGGAGGAGAAATTAGTTTTAAAAATATTGGAAAATGAGAAGATGTAATGGTATTATTGTCAATAAGTGAATGGTCAATTTCTTATCCGATTTAAAAATTCACTATTCACTTACAAAGTAAAATTGACTATTGACATCAAATAAATGTTGTAAATTTGTATCATTAGCAAATTAAAAAATAATACAACGTAATATGTCTAAAGCAATTTCGCAAGTACCATTTGCAGTAAACGAACCGGTAAATTCTTATGCACCGGGAACTCCGGAAGTAAAAAGCCTTATCGCTCAATACAAGAAAATGTGGGCTGAAAAAGTAGAAATCCCAATGATTATTAATGGTAAAGAAGTAAAAACGGATGATAAGGTTCAGCTTCAGTCACCTCAGGATCATGCTCATGATTTCGGTTTTTACCACAGAGGAACAATGCAACATGTAGACGATGCTATCAATGCTGCATTGGCTGCAAAAAAAGAATGGAACGAGCTGGGTTGGGAACAACGTGCCGCAATTTTCTTAAAAGCTGCTGATCTTTTAGCGGGTCCTTACAGAGATGTAATCAACGCCGCTACCATGATTGGACAATCTAAAAATGTACACCAGGCCGAGATTGATTCCGCTTGTGAATTTATCGATTTCTTAAGATTCAATGTTGAATTCATGACGGAAATGTATTCTGAGCAGCCGGTTTCTGATGCAGGAATCTGGAACCGTGTAGAATACAGACCATTGGAAGGATTCTGTTTTGCAGTAACTCCGTTCAACTTTACGGCAATTTCAGGAAACTTGCCAACTTGTATGGCCATGCTTGGAAACGTAGTGGTTTGGAAACCTTCTGATAAGCAAATCTATTCTGCAAAAGTAATTATGGATGTTTTAACTGAAGCAGGTCTTCCTGCCGGTGTGATCAACATGATCTTTACAGACGGAAAAGAAACTGCTGAGAAAGTTTTAGCACACAGAGACTTTGCAGGTCTTCATTTTACAGGTTCTACAAAAGTATTCCAGGGAATGTGGAAAATGATCGGTGACAATATTCACAATTACAGAACATATCCAAGAATCGTTGGAGAAACTGGTGGAAAAGATTTCGTTATCGCTCACCCTTCTGCCAACGTAGAAGCAGTAGCTACAGCTTTGGTAAGAGGAGCTTTCGAATATCAGGGACAGAAATGTTCTGCGGCTTCAAGAGCCTATATTCCTCAGTCTCTTTGGGCTGATGTGAAAAAAGTAATGGAAACTCAGATTACTTCTATTAAAATCGGCTCACCTGAAGATCCATCCAACTTTATAAATGCTGTGATTGACAAAAATTCTTTTGAAAAATGTAAAGGATATATCGACAGAGCCAATGCTTCAGGTGAAGCTAGCGTAGTAATCGGCGGACAGGTAGATGATTCTAAAGGATGGTTTGTACACCCAACGGTAATCGAAACGACAAATCCTCAGTACGAAAGTATGGTGGAAGAGATTTTCGGACCCATCCTGTCTGTTTATGTTTATGAAGATGCAAAATGGGCTGAAACTTTACAATTAGTAGATTCTTCTTCTCCTTACTCATTGACAGGTTCTGTGTTTGCTCAAGACAGATATGCTATCAACGAAGCATTCAAAGCATTGGAAAATGCATCCGGAAACTTCTACATCAATGACAAGCCAACTGGTGCGGTTGTTGGACAACAGCCTTTCGGTGGTGGTAGAGCTTCAGGAACTAATGATAAGGCAGGTTCTAAAATGAACTTACTAAGATGGACCTCGGTAAGATCTATTAAAGAAACTTTTGTTTCTCCTAAAGATTATAAATATCCATACTTAGGTTAATCAGGAATACATCATGAACAATGAATAATTATTGTTCATTTGAAAATACAGCCTCGGAATTTCAGTTTCGAGGCTTTTTTATTAAATCGGCCACTTACTGAAGAAGCAAAATAAGAGCAATTTATCGTGCTTTAACAAACTTTAATCTATTTTATTGATATTTAATATTTTACAATATAGTATCGGAATAGAAATTGAACTTTATGATCTGCACCAAAAAATAAAATAGTATGAAAAAGTTTTTGTTACTAAGCCTGGGCTTAGGAATTTTCGTCGTGAGCTGTGGCACCAAAGAATCATCTATGCAGAATACCAATCCGGATTCAACTTCTGTAGACACGATAAGGTCTACACCGGCACAGATTGACACGCTAAAGGTTGATTCTACCGCATTACCACCAGCAACGAGATAAGTTTAATCTCAAAAAACCTCAGCGGAGGAACTTCGTTCCTCCGCTGAGGTTTTTACTACATTTTTAAATCATTCTCTTTTATAATTCCCAAAAGTTTTGTGTTTTATTTATTATATTTGAGTAACATTAAAAGCAATCAATATGAAAAAACTATGGATCGTTACCGGTCTAGGCTTACTGTTTTTGGGAAGCTGTGCAGACAAAAAAGAAAACAGAGAAGAATTTAAAGAAGCTCATAATAAAGATTCGATCAGGAATTCTATGGGAGACAGCGCAGTGGCAAATTCTGAACCCTCGCAAGCAACTCCTGCAGACTCAACCAAAGTACCTAAAGACAGTCTTAGTTCTCCAAAGAGATAAAACCAAACAGGGAAACATTGATATAAATCCGTAGTATACATTACGGATTTTCTTGTTGTTTTATCTTTTTAATTTCCTTTCTGTAAATACTTTGTAATATTTTTTAAATAATCAAATAATATAATGCTCTTAATGATTACATTTGTATCGGTCAAAAAAATTTAAATGAAAAAGTTAGCAATATTATCTTCCCTGTTTATCGGAGCACTAGCATTTGCTCAGGGAATTAAATTTGAAGAAAGCAATTTCGCTACGGTGTTAGCTAAAGCTAAAAAAGAAAATAAACTTGTATTTATAGATGCCTATGCTTCTTGGTGCGGACCTTGTAAGCTGATGGTAAAAAATATCTTCCCGCTTCAGACTGTTGGAGATTATTACAACAGCCATTTCGTAAATACAAAAATCGACATGGAGAAAGGTGAAGGAATCGAGCTTGCTAAAAAATACAATGTAAAGGCTTTCCCAACTTATCTTTTCGTTGATGGAAACGGAGAAGTTGTACACAGAACTTTAGGGTATGTAGAAGAAAATGACTTCATTCAGTTTGCAAAAGATGCAGGAGATCCTAACAAAAGATTAACCGCTTTAAAACAAAAATTCGAAAACGGAGAAAAAGATCCGGAGTTTTTGAAAAACCTTGCCGGTCTTACCATCTATAGTGATGCTGAATTTGCAGGAAGAGTTTTGGAACGTTATTTTGCTGCTAAAACTGAATTAGACAGAGATGATGTACAGATGCTACTTTCAGGAGCTCAGACAACAGACAGTCCGTTGTATAAAGTATTCCAGTCGAAAAAAGCTGAGATTGTAAAAGTTGTTACTGCTGAAAAATATGATGCTATTGATAAGAATATCAAAATCAGCTCTCTTTTCAAAAAGTCATATAATAAAGATACTAAAACCTGGAATGATAATTATTTCCTGACAGAAGCACAGAAGTTCATGCCAAAAGAAGAAGCTGAAAAAATTCTTAAAAAAACACAGGCAGGAAGAGCATTAAGAGATAAAGATTTTGCAACCTATGAAAAACTGACGATGGAGCTTTACAAAGATACTTCAGCTCTCTCTTCAGAAGAACTGAATTCTATCGCTTGGAATTTCTTTGAAAACGTAAGCAACAAATCTTCTTTGGAAAAAGCATTAGCATGGGCTCAGGAGTCTGTAAATAAAAATGAAAACTATGCCAACACAGATACCTTGGCAAACCTTTACAATAAAGTAGGTGATAAAAAGAATGCTAAATTGTGGGCGGAAAAATCAATTGAACTGGCAAAAAGTACAGGACAGGATTCTACAGATACTGAAAAGCTGCTAAAAACTCTTTAGAAGTATAAAGAAATATAATAAAAAAGCCGAAGAATATTCTTCGGCTTTTTTATTATATGCTGTAATTAATATTCAAATAGAACGCTACCCCAGGTAAATCCACTTCCGAAAGCGGAAAGAAGTACCAAATCTCCTCTTTTGATCTTTCCTTCCTCTATAGCCTCACTTAATGCAATCGGAATAGAAGCAGCCGTTGTGTTTCCATATTTCTGGATGTTATTATGGATTTTTTCATCAGGCAATCCAAACTTCTGCTGAACAAACTGAGCGATTCTCAAATTTGCCTGGTGCGGAATAAACATATCCAGATCTTCTATGGTTTTTCCAGCTTTTTCTAAGGCTTCCTGCATTGTCTCAGGAAATCTTGTTACCGCATGTTTGAATACAAAGTTTCCGTTCATTATCGGATAGACCTCTTTATTCGTAACATTTTCCGGTTCCTTTCTCATTCTGTCGCTCCAACCGAATTTAGAACCCGGAAACTGAGTACACAATTCGTCAGCATATTTCCCTTCAGAATGCATATTGAAAGACAAAATATCTCCCGCATTTTCATCTTCAGTGGCAGAAAGTACGATCGCTCCTGCTCCATCTCCAAAAATTACGGACACCCCTCTTCCTTCATCAGAAAAATCTAATCCGAAAGAATGAATTTCAGCACCAACCACCAGGATATTTTTGTAAGTATTTGACTTAATGAAAGCATTGGCAACACTCATGGCATAGACAAAACCTGAACATTGATTTCTTACATCCAATGCTCCAATGGTATCACAACCTAACATATCCTGCAACAGCACTCCACATCCCGGAAAATAATAATCCGGAGAAAGGGTTGCAAAAATAATATAATCGATATCTTTAGCGGTCAAACCTGCATTCTTTAGTGCTTTCTCAGACGCCTTAAAGCCCAAATATGCTGTGGTTTCCTGACTGTCATTTCTGTTTTTTCTATGTCTTCTTTCTTTGATCCCCGTCCTTTCCGTAATCCACTCATCATTGGTCGTCATTAATTTTGCTAGATCATCATTCGTAACAACGTTGTCCGGAACATAAAATCCAATCCCTTTTATTGTACTTTTAATCATATAGTTTTTTAATTTTGGCAAAGATAAAATTTATTTAATACATAGGATTTCAAAATATTACTATTTTTACTTATGCCAATTAACACCCTATATAGAGATTCCCATTGCGAATGGGTAGATGTGGAAGCTCCTACCGAAGAAGATCTAAAATTTCTTCATGAAAGGTATGAAATCAACCATTTGCTGTTAGAAGATACCTTAGATCCGAACCACTTACCAAAATATGAAGAGGACGGAAGCGTAAAGTTTTTCCTTCTCCGGGAAAGTACGGAACTGGAAAGAAAAACGCTCAATACAATAAGCGATATAAGTACCAAAATAGGGATTTTTCTTATCAACAATACTATTATCACCGTTCACCGGATGAAAACCAAAAGTATTGTTCATACCAAAAAAGAACTTTCTTCTACTCAGGGTAATACTACTCCTGAAAAAATCGCTTTAATGATTGCCTTAGTGATCATGAAAAGTTTCGATGATGAGTCGGTGAGCCTGATGGAAACCATGGATAATATTGAGAATGAAATTTTTCTTAAAAATACCAACCACACCAATCAGATCAGAAGACTTTATAAATTAAAAAGAAAATCAGGACTGAATTCAAGGGTTCTGACTATTTCTACGGATGCAATTGATAAATTTAAATTATTGAATCTTCAGGATTCCGAAGTAGTGGATTTAAAGGACAAACATAAAGATGTTGTAGCAGATTTTGACCATTTAAATATTCAGATTACCAACCTTATCTCGATGTTTTTAGCTCTTTCCGATCAAAAAGCCAATCAGGTTATGAAAGTTTTAGCTATCTATTCGGTTTACTTTTTACCTATTACCTTTATTGCCGGAGTATATGGGATGAATTTTGATCATATGCCGGAACTACATCATAAGAACGGATATTTTTTTACACTGGGATTGATGGCTGTTGTGGTGATCTGTACTTTCATCTATGCCCGAAGAAAACAGTGGTAGCTTCGCTCCAAATATCGTGAAAATACTGGGATTAAATACTTTAAATATAATTAGCTTTGAATGTAAAACGAAAAATATATTGTTGTAATTAAATGTCATTCCAACACAGCCTGAAGGGATGCGAACGTAGTTCAAAGAATCTCATAAATGTTTCTATAGATTCTTCATTTCACCATGTCCCATTCAGAATGACAGGCCACCTTTGAAAATCATTTCATAAAAAAACACCAAACCATGAAACCTGAAACTCTAAATACCATTCTTGAAGAAGATATCCTTTCCAAAGATTCTAAAGAAAAGCTTGCTGCATTGTATGATAAGATTTCAAACAAAGAGTTTTCTGATCTTTTGGATGCCAATGGAAATCAATATATAGAATTTGTACAGGAAGGAGGCGGAGTCTGGGGAAGTGCATTGGTAGGCTATCTGCATGGTCTTGAAATTTTCGGGATCCGTTTTCTGAAAATAGCAGGAACCAGTGCGGGAGCTATCAATACAATGCTTATTGCAGCCTGTAAAACTAAAGAAGAAGCCAAAAGCGAAGTCATAAAAGATATTCTTTTCAACTGGAATTTTGCAGATTTCATGGATGGAAAACCTTATGTAAAGACCACCATCCATGCCATGCTAAATAACAAGAATTTTATTAAAATAAATGCAGTCTTAGCTGCGATTCTCATGCTTATTCTTGTCATTATTCCTTTTGCTGTACCATCAGAAACTACCTTACGGGCCAAACTGCTTTTTCTGATTCCTTTAATTCCCATACTTATTGCCCTGATCTGTTTGAAGAAATTATATAATGACTTTAAAAAACAAAATAGTGGCTTCAATCCGGGAAATGCTTTCTTAAGCCAAATGAAAGAAGTTCTCAACAGCTTTGGAATAAAAACCGTAGCAGAACTGAATAAAAAATTTATTCAAAAAGAAGGTGAACTTGACCTGCATTACCGCTATGGCAACGGACAGGAATATTATAATAAAGCTTTACAAAGTATTGAAAGCATCAAAGACAAAAATTTAGAACATATTGATTCTACCCGGTATAAAATATTCTATGAGAGTTCTGTAAATAATGACTATTATAAAAACAATCCTTTTTATCAGCTAAAATCTGAATACGTTATTGTTACGACAGATATTAATGCCAAAATAAAAGTTGAGCTTCCAACCATGGCCAATCTTTATTGGTCTGAAGAAGAACTCAAACACATCAGTCCCGCGGAATTCGTACGGGCTTCCATGTCGGTTCCATTCTTCTTCGAACCCATGCAAAAACGCATTAATAAAGATGATGATTCGGTAAAATATGCCTGGAAATTCTGGATGAACACCAAACAGGAAGACATCTATCCTGTAGGAGTTTTTATTGACGGCGGAAGTATTTCCAACTTTCCCATCGATCTCTTTCATGCCAATGATGTTTTCTATCCAAGAATGCCTTTGTTCGGAGTACAGCTGACCAGCGATTCTGACATTGCCTCCGAAAAAGGAAAAACCAGCGAAGAGATTTTAAAATCACCGTTTTCCTATGCCGGAAATATCATCAGTACTCTAAAAGGGTTTAATGATAAAACTTTTCTAACCAAACATTCTTTCTACCGCCTTTTCAGCATTCAGACCGTGAATTGCGGAACGAGCAGCTGGCTGAATTTCTTCATGAAAAGAGAAGAAAAAGAAGAACTTTTCAATCGTGGCTTCCAAGCTGCTCTCGATTTTCTTAATCAGTTTGACTGGGAAAAATATAAGTATGAAAGAATGATGCTTTCTATGAAAGAGAAAAAGATTTTGAAAGAGGAAGATACACCGACTGTGGGGTAAAAGAATTTAAATTAAAAATATGAAATAGGATTATACCGAAAAAAACGATGGATAAGGAGAAAATAAACTATATCATAAATTATTTCGGACACTTAATGACTGATAATGAAAAATTAGCATTAAAACATAATATGTATATGTCTAAAAGCTCAGACAATATTACATTGAGGAATATAATGACAGAAAAAGGATGGATTAGTAATGATACTGAAGTAATCCCCCTTCTGAAGAAAGGCTATGAAGATTTTGAAATAAATGTTGTAAAACGTATTATATCGGAAACTCCTGAAAAAGTATTTTTTAATAATTGCCCTAAATGTGAAAAATTGGCCCGAACTCCTTATGCAAAACAATGCCGGTATTGTGGTTATACTTGGCACTCTGAATAAAAAAATTATATTCTAAGAACCTTTTATTCATACCTATCATCTTCATCAATTCCTGTAAGCTATGCCCGTAGATACATCCATATAAATCCGATCACTTTTCTTAACTTTAATATACAAAATACTATATCTATGAAAAACTCATTATTATTAGCTTTAGCTATCTTTTTTGGATTTGTAAGTCATTTAAATGCTCAAAAAATATCAGACGGACAATCTCTCGACGTTAATGGGATGAGCGTCACTTTTAATATTTTAAATAAGGAAAGTATTGAAGTCGGAGGGAAGCCTTTTGATCGCTATAAAGTTTCAGCAACGGTAAAAAATACTTCGGACAAGTCTTATAATATAAGGCTTACTTCATTTCCTCAAATCGTAAGCAATATCGGCATTGTAGAACTGGACTGCATCAATGCTACCGGAGCCAAGCTGACTTCAAAGAAAATCCAGCTGAAAATGAAATCACAGATCATCAATGTAACGTATTCAGCGTATGATAAATCGGGGAAATTCACCAACTCTACCATTCCTGTCACCGGAAGTTATTATTTTGATGCAGGAGATTCTATAAGTGACAATGCTATTTTCATTGTTCCGCAAGGTGAAAAGCCCGATGTTTCGGTGAGAAGTTTAAAATAAAAATCAATACTTAAAATATAATATCAGTAATGGCCGTCATGCCGAGCGAAGTCGAAGCATCTCACTATTTTATATGTTCAGATTTTCTCCGTTCTCGAAATGACAGCAGCAAGAATCAACTATTCTGCAAATCATCTAAACTATAAAAATCAATATTGTAACTGTCATGCTGAGGAATCGAAGCATCTCAATGTTTATTTCTAAGCTTTCGAAATAACAGCAGGAAAAATTTTCAGAAGTCTACTTGCTTCGGCTTTTTTAGATAGAAAATATGGGGAACATATTCTAAGCTATTCAAGATATTGACTCCGAGCGTCATCAGGTGTTGAATTCGTCCGTCTAAAGACGTTAAACTCGCTCGATACTAAAGCTTAGTATTTTTATAGTTGTCAGAGCTCAACTTCTCTCACTTAAAATAAAAGCTTAGAGCTGTCATGCTGAGCGAAGCCGAAGCATCTCACTATTTTATATGTTCAGATTTTCTCCGTTCTCGAAATGACAGTGTGAAATGAAACTATTTTGTTAACCACTTAGGACTCTGTTTCAAAACGGTTTGATACACAGGGCAGCTTTCTGCATGAGAACCTTTCAGATAACCAATACTCATCAGGAATTCATTTACAATTTCACCTCCTGTAAACTTAAAGGTTTTCTTAAAAAGCTTCATCCATTCCGGTAATGTTTTGGGATGATGATGCTCCAGCCATTTTTCAAATGAACCGAATTCCTGCTGCAGACCGAGGATTGTTTTTGCATTTTCTATGGCTGCATTCACTTTCAGTTTGTTTCTGATAATTCCGGGGTCGTTCAACAGTCTTTCACGGTCAGCCTCTGTATAATGGGCTACTTTTTCAATTTCAAAATTACTGTATGCTTTTCTGAAGCTTTTCTCTTTTTTAAGAATCGTTTCCCAGCTCAACCCGGCCTGATTGATCTCCATGATCAGCCTTCCGAATAATTCATTATCATCATGAATCGGGAAACCATAATGGTTATCATGGTAATTTTTGTGAAGTTCTCTCCTGCTTTCAGGCTGCATTCCATCGATCGCTAAACAATAACTCATTTTCGTTTTGATTATAATTGATGATGTAAAGATAATAGGAAGTATT
This sequence comes from Chryseobacterium sp., assembly GCA_039594975.1. Taxonomy (GTDB): domain Bacteria; phylum Bacteroidota; class Bacteroidia; order Flavobacteriales; family Weeksellaceae; genus Chryseobacterium. The sequence goes on from JBCNMJ010000007.1 coordinate 44,283, forward strand.
GACAATTGTTTGTCAGTAGTTCGAAAAGAGATAGTCTAAACTGCGGTATCCTTTTGTAATCTGAAAATTTCTTTTGCATTGAAAACAATGACCGCCAAGAATATGATTGAATAGGCGACAACCTGAATCCCTCCAAGTGCTTCATGATAAACCGCTCCCGCCAGAATAAATGCGATAATCGGATTGATATTCAAAATCATTCCTACTTTTGAAGAAGCAATTCCGGACAAAGCATATAAATTTAACAGCAAAGGCACAATGGTATACATAACCGCAATGATTTCAATATACAGATAGAATTTGAAATCTGTAGGAATATTCCCTGAATACGATGGAAAGAACGGCAACAAAATGAGTGCAGCCAAAATCATATGAAAATTCAAGATCAGGAATTTATCAAACTTGGAATTGACGCTTTGAGTGATCAAATAACAGGCGTAAGCAGAACCAATAATACTGCTGTACAGCATATCTAAAAGGTTAGAATAAGATAACAGAATACATCCTACTCCACTCAGAAAAACAGACAACCACTGAAGTTTAGTTAACTTCTCACGCAGAATAAAAAACGCAAGAATAGTTGTAATAATAGGGCATACAAGATAGGCTACCGAAGTCGCTCTTACACTTACATGATTCATGACATAAATAAAGGAAAACCAGTTCCTGGTAAGCAGAATACTGCTCAGAATATTGAGTCCTATTATTTTCCGCTTATTCTTTTGATCGAGGTTTTTAAAATATCTAAAATTATCCTTCAGTTTCAATCTTCTGAAAAACACCGTTACCAAAGTCATAATAATTGCGCAACTAAACACTCTGTAAAACAAAATATCCAATGAAGCATAAGCATGCAATGGTCTCAGAACCAAGCTAAAAGTTCCCCAGGTAGCAAAAGCAAAAATAGCAGCTAAATAATATTTCAGGTTTTTCAAGTGAATTTGGATTTTATGAATTTAAAATGGAGCAAAGATAATTGATTATTAGCCATTCTACACTCTTTGTCACTTTATAATGCATAAGTTTACTCTTCGATTAAATACAAAAACCCTCTGAAAATATTCAGAGGGTTTATATAATTAAAAATAAAATCTAATGTACGCTACTTAAATCTATTTTCTCTTTGCTTTTTCTTTCTTTAATGAAAAGGATAAACGGAATACAGATCAGGAATATTACCCCTAAATAAAGGAATACATCCATATAAGACAATACCGTTGCCTGTTTTGTTACCGATAAATCAAGCATTTTATAGGCTGCATTTAATGCTGCATCCGGAGTCATTCCTTTGGCTACAAAACTTGCTTTTAATGCATTCACCCTCTGCTGAACATCAAAGTCAGTGGAATCTAGATGAGTAATCAGATTCACCCTGTATTTCTGGCTTGCATTGGCAATAAATGTGGTAATGGCTGCGATCCCGAAAGATCCTCCAAGCTGTCTCATCATCCCTGTGAAAGCCGCTCCCTGACCAATTTCCTGACCTTTCAGTGTACTTAAAGACAATGAAGTAATCGGAATGAATAACAATCCAAGACCTGCTCCTCTTACAATCAGCATCCAGAAGAAAGCATCTTTACTGGTATCCGGCGTTAAGATTTTATAGCCCCAGAAGCTGTAAATAAAGAATATAAATAATCCTAAAGAAACAAGAATCTGTTGTTTGGCACCTTTGGATAACAATCTACCAATGATAGGCATCATAAAGGCGGTAGTCAATGCAGCAGGGATCATCAAAGCTCCCGACTGAAGTGCCGTCCACCCTAAAATACTCTGGGTATACAACGGGACAATAAAGGTAGAACCGTACAATCCAAATCCTAATACAAAGGACATCACTGTACCAATCCTCAAATTACTGTTTTTCAATACTCTTAATTCAACAATCGGATATTTGAATGTAAGCTCCCTCCAGATGAATAAGATAAATCCTAAAGCCGCCGATATGGTAAATATAACAATCCATTCACTTGCAAACCAGTCTTCTTCATGACCTCTTTCCAAAATGTATTGTAATGACCCAACAGTAACTGCCAATAAACCAATTCCTATCCAGTCAACATCCGAAGCTTTACGTTTTTCAGCATATTTTGGACTTCTCACAAACTGAAGTGTCATTAAGGTTGCTGCAATACCGATAGGAATATTGATATAGAAAATATACGGCCAGCTGAAATTATCTACGATATATCCTCCAAGAGGTGGTCCTAATGTGGGACCGATAATTACTCCCAGACCATAAATCGCCTGAGCCATACTTCTTTTTTCAATCGGATAAGATTCCGTAATGATCGTTTGAGAAGTTACCAGTAGCGCTCCTCCTCCGATTCCCTGCATCAATCTGAAAAATACCAATTCCCAAATATTCGTTGCGTTTCCGCATAAGAATGAAAATACGGTAAAGATGATGATGGAAGCCGCGAAATAATTTCTTCGCCCGAACTGCTGGGAAAGCCAGCTCGTCATTGGTACAATAATTACGTTACCTATGGCATACGCCGTAATTACCCAACCTACTTCAGAAAGTGTAGCTCCCAGATTTCCCTTCATTTCATTGAGGGCAACGTTTACAATCGTGGAGTCCACAATTTCAAGTAGTGCACAAAGAATAGCCGTAATCGTAATGATTACTCTTCGGGCACCGTATTCTACTAATGAATCCTGCATAGTTATTTTTACGATGTAAAAAGTGAATTGCCAATGATCAGTCTACTTTGTTGTCAATTTTACTACTTCATTTCACGCTGCATCACTGACCTCTTCTATAAAACCTATCTCAACTTCATATCAATTTCCGGTCTTCATTTCATGTTCATCATTGACCTGCCTTCGCAAAATTGACAATTCACTTATATATTATTTCAACGAAACTTCTGCTTTCACGTTCATTCCTGTTCTTAGTCTTTTTGCAATATCCTTATCAAGATTTACAAAGTCTATTTTTACAGGAAGTCTCTGAACCACTTTTACGAAGTTACCACTTGCGTTATCCGGAGGCAGAATTGAGAATGTAGCTCCTGTTGCAGGAGAAAATGAACTTACAACTCCTTCAAATTCTCTATCAGGAAAGGCATCAATCTCGATCTTCACTTTCTGGCCTTCCACCATTTTATCCACCTGAGTTTCCTTGAAGTTGGCCACTACCCATTTCTGGTCATTTTTAACTAAGGCAAATAACTGAGAACCTGCCTGTAAATATTGTCCTGCCTGAATCGGAACTTTTCCAACAAATCCGTCTTCCGGAGCAACGATTACTGTATAAGATAAGTTTAGTCTAGCATTTTCTACATCCACTTCTCTTTGCTTTGCAACGGATCCTGCAACACTAATTTGTTGAGAGCTTGCTGCCGTCTGGGAAGACGCAACATTAGTTTGCTGAGCAATCTGATTTTTCTGGTCAATTAAAACCTGTAACTGTCTGTCGGCAGATTGTTTTGCTGCTAAAGCCTGCTCATATTGTTGCTCGGTAATGGAATGGTCTTTTACCAATACTGAATATCTTTTTAAATCCTGACCCGTTTTCCAAACATTTACTTTTGCCGCTTCAATTTGTGCGTTTGCTGTAGTTACCGCAGCTTCTGAAGTATTGATGTTTTTAGAGGTTGCTGTAGTAGTAGCTTCTGCATTCGCAATATTGCTTTTTGCCGTTGCCAAAGCAGCCTGTGCTTGTTCAAGAGCCATCTTCTGATCTCTGTTATCCAAAATAACCAAGGTATCTCCTTTTTTTACGAACTGGTTATCTTTTACTTTAACTTCCGTTACATATCCTGAAATTTTAGAAATTACAGGTGCTAAGTTTGAAGCAATCTGAGCATCGTCAGTTTCTTCGTGAACCTGTCCGTAAGAATAAGTTTTATATCCGTAGATTCCTCCACCGATTAAAACAACCGCCAAGATTATCGGGAAAACTAAACTTTTTTTCTTTTTAGGTTCAGTCGCTTGTGTAGTATTATTTTCCATTATTGGTATCGTTCTTAATTATTTAATTGTTAAAGTTCCTGTAGTTTGTAATAGTTTTCTGTATGCCAACGCCGCATCTGCTTTTGCATTGATTACCCCAACATTGGCCTCAATCTGAGCCGCATCTGCATCCAGTAATTCCGTCATGGTAGCCAGACCGTTGTCATATTTATTTTTTGTTATTCTGTAATTTTCATTAGCCTGTTCCGCAGATTTTTCAAAAACGGCGATTCTCTTTTTAGAGTAATCTGTATTCTGATATTCTCTGTTTACATCAAGCTTGATGTTGTCATTCAACAATTCGTTGGTTGCTGCCAACTGCATTTCTCTGGCTTTCGATTGTTTATAAGCAGAGTTTTCTTTCCAGATATTTGATAAGTTATAAGAAATTCCAACTCCAACATTTACAGCATTATAAATTGTTAAAAACTTAGGAATATCCGCTGCAACATAGCCTCCTGTAAACGCAATTGAAGGAAGGTTTTCCGCTTTTGCCGCTTTGGTTCCCAGTGCTGCCGCCTGTCTTTGTTTGTCTAGAGCCTGAAGATCCTTACGGTTTTCTTTGGCTGCATTTACATAGAAGTCTACAGGCTTCACATCTTCTCCTTCTTCAATATAATTTTGATCTACTTCAATTTCTGTAGTTTCAGGAAGACCTAATAATAAATCCATATTGATGTTTGCAATATTGTAGTTATTTCTGGCTTCCAACAATTGCAATTCGATATTTGAAGTCTGCAGGTTTGCTTTTAAACGGTCATTTCTTGCAATCACTCCATTATTTTCAAGTTTAAGGAAAGTCTCATCTCTTTTTTGAGAAGCGGTAAGGTTTTCTTCTAAAACTTTAATGGACTGATTGGCTTTAAATAAATTATTATATGCCTGAGCAACGTTATAAGCAATTGCCGTTTTGTCATTTTCAGTCGTTAGTTTTGAAGCTTCCACCAAATATTTTGCAGATTGGATTCCGTATTTAATTCTTCCTCCACTATAGATAGGAACACTCAGGTTAGCCGATCCATAAAGAACCTGATGTACTTCCGGACTGCTACCTCCTTCCGCTGAAACTCCCGGAAGCTTTATATTTACATTCGGCTTATTAGGAAGATACATATAACTTCCAGAACCCTTAAGCTCCGGTAATTGTTTGTTTTTTGCTTCCAAAAGGTCTGCTGTAGCTTCTTCAATCTTTGCAGCATCAATCTTCAGATTTTTACTGTTCTGGATTCCCAATTGCACAGCTTCATCAAGAGTAAGTGTTTTTTTCTCCTGAGCATTTGCGTTTGCAAACCCTACGAATAGAGCTAATGCAAGGACTGAGTTATTTATTTTCTTCATAACCTAAAAGGTCTTTTAGTAAATATTTAATATGTTTATTAAGTTCTGAGTAATATTTTTCATCGAAAACTTCTTCATCCTCAGTATCATTCAGGAATTCTTTATACATTTCTTTAGCATTGGATGCATAAAATAAAGTTCCGCTTACTGTAGCATGTAAAAGATAAATAGGAGGATTCTTTGTAAAAATTCCTTTTTCTAATCCACTTTCCAGGATTTTAGAATACATCGCTATGAATCCCATTTTTGTCTGCTTCAGAAACTCAACGATCTGAGGATTCTTTGTATGAAGCTGTTCCCGCTGCATAATTCTGTAGAAACATTTATGGTTTCTCACTTTACCGGCAAACTGATCTACAATTTTCTCTATTTTTTCCCATTCGTTGATATCAGTTCTTTCAAGGATATCCTTAGAAAAGAATTGCCCTTCATTCATCCTGTATTCAACTAATTTTTCATAAAGCTTTTCTTTTGAACCAAAATAATAGGAAATCATAGAGATATTCACATTTGCTGCTTTTGCAATCTCACGGGTAGAAGTACCTTCGAACCCCAGCTCTGCAAATAATTTTTCAGCAGCATACAATATATTTTCTTCTTTTGATAACATTTCTATGTTCTATTTTTCAGGCTGCAAATATACTACCGATTTTTGATAAATCAAACGATTGATTGATTTTTAATTTAAATTTAATTTTTTGTTAGTAAATAAAATCATAAATAATTAGTAATCAAAACATTAAACTTTATTCAAAAATTAAATAAAAATGATAGATTTTGTTTTTAATTTAATATTTACGAGAAAAATCTTCACCGGAATAATAACTTGAAAACAATTTTTTACATTTATATAGAAACTTTAACACATAAATTATTCTGAATTAGTTAGAGTATTTTATACATTTGAAACAAATATTAATAATCTTCAGATGCACCTTATGAATGTGAATAAATTCTTTTTACTAATTTATCTTGTAACCATTGGAAGCTTTTCAGCACAAAAACAAATTCACATCCGATATCTTAACGTAAGATCACCTATAGCAAATGTTTACGAAGATTTATATACAGACGGGAAAAGGGTTATTTCGAAACAAGATGGCAACATCATTTGGACAGATCCAGAAAATAGCAGCAAGAAAAAAGGTCAAGATTTTTATTTTATTTCAAATATAGACACTAGTACAAAAGAAAGAAATTTCTTTTTCACTTCATTTGTTAAGGATAACAGTGAAGATTATTATTTAATTCATGATAAAGTTCCGAATATTGAATGGAAAATTGATAAGGAAAGTACGAAAAAAATTCTTGGTTATGAATGTACAAAAGCAACAGCAAACTTTCGTGGATCTCCACTTACTGCCTATTTTACAAAAGATATCCCCTATTCAGTCGGTCCATTTAAGTTCTTTGGACTTCCCGGAGCTATCCTTGACATAAGAGTAGACAATAAGAACTTTGATCTATGGAAAGCAATTAAAATTGATCTAAATGACACTAATGATGTCAATTATAATCCTGAATTTAAATCATATAAAAAAGCCAACATCAAAGATTACACAAAACTTAAAGACGCTGCTAACACTGCATTTTTAAATAATAGCCAAGTAGCAGGAAGTACAGCAAAAATAGCAACGGTACGAATGGGAATTGAAAAGGAATTTGAATGGGAAAATCAATCCTCTCCATAACTTGAAAAGTACCTCAATCCGGGTACTTCTAATTTTATATCTAATTTGCTATGAGTTTTTATGTATATGTCTCGATAACTTTATCCCCAAATCTGTCCAGACTATTTTAGGATTCCCGTTTCTGGTAAGATGCAGATCAGCTGTATTAATTTCTTCCAGAATACTTTCAATATTGGCTCCACTAATATATTTTGAAAATCCTCTCCAGTTAAAACCATTAGCATCAATCTTCTTATATACCAAAGCCTCAGATTGATAATTTTGAAGCAAAGCCAATCTGAAAATCTCAGAACAATAATTTAAAAAGTTTTTCTGTTTTTCCCTGTTCCATCCGGCAATTTCTCTTGCCCAAATAATGATACTTCTCAGAAATTCTGGTTTCTTTTTCACCATAAAGGCATCACGAACCCATTGTACAAAAAGTTTTTCAAATTCTTCGTTCTTGTTTCCGGATTCTAAAAGTTTCAGAGCATCGTTCAGGTTTCCCTGAGCTTCATGAACGATTTCTTTTATCTTCTCATCTGAAATATTAAAATTAGTTTTCAGATATTCCTGAATATCTTCATCATTAATTCTTGGAACTTCTACAATCTGGGTTCTAGAAAGAATAGTCGGAAGAATATCATTGGAAGACTCGGCAGTCAATAAAATAACTGTTTTTGCAGGCGGCTCCTCGAGGAATTTAAGAAATTTATTGGAAGCGGCAACGTTCATCTTATCGGCTCTCCAGACGATCAGAATTTTGGTTCCGCCTTCAAAACTTTTAAGGGAAAACTTCTGGTTTTGATCATCTATTTCATCTGCTGAAATAAATAACTGCTTATTTTCAGATTCAAGAAAAGCCGTCCAGTCATCATAGCTTGAATAAGGAGATTTAAGAATCATTTCGCGGAATTCTTCAAACTTATTTTTACTTAAAGAATTTTTATTATCCGTAAAAACAGGAAAACTGAAATGCAGATCCAGGTGATTCAAGTGCTCTACTTTTGAAGCAGCGTGTTCATTTTCCCGGCTCAAAAGTTCTTTTGCATAAGCTAAAACCATGGGCAATGTACCATATCCTTCTTTTCCTACGAAAAGCTGGGCGTGGCTTACTCTGTTTTCAGTAATACTGTCTCTTAGAAGTTTTTTCAGATTTCCTTGTCCGGCAATGTTCTCCCAATTCATGGCCCAAAGATAAAGAATTTTTAGAACGGATGATTTGTGAGGCGTGAATTTTACTTCGCAAATGAGTCGTGAATTTGATCTATATTTAAATGTAAAAATCAACAGCAAAGCGAATTGACAACTCGCTATTCACCATAATTCTCTCTATTCATCCCCTTAACAAACTTTAACCTCTTATAATTTTTACAATTCATTAATATTTAAGATATTTGCGCATTGTTTTAAAAATATAGAATGAAAAAAATCTTTGTACTATCATTCATATCAGTTGGATATTTCTTACAGGCTCAAAATCTAGGAAACTCACCTTATGCAGCTTATGGAATTGGAGATGTAAAATATGATAATACGATTGAAACTTCCTCTATGGGAGGTATATCAACAGCTTATATCAGTGATTTCACCAGCAGCTTCAACTTTGCAAACCCTGCCAATAACGCTAATTTTGAACTGACAAGTATTAAACTTGAAGCAACTAACGAAAATAATTATTTTAAAACTGATTACAACAGTACAAAGTCTACCAAACATTCTACGTATCTGTCTAATATCTCTTTAGCATTTCCTTTGTCTTCAAAGGTAAAGATGGGATTGTCTTATCAGCCTTACAGCTCAAAAAGCTATGATATTACAAACAGTTATGAGTATATTAATCCTCAAACACAAGAGAAATCAACCCATACCAATCAATTTAAAGGAAGTGGTACGCTAAATACAGCACAGATTGCTTTAGCTTATAAAGTTGCTCAGGAATTCTCAGTAGGTTTAAGAGCCAACTACTATTTCGGAAATCTTTCTGATCTGGATGAATTCCATGCTTCCAATGCTGAATTATACAATGGGTATGAAACGACTACCAATGTGAAAAACTTCAACTTCACTTTAGGAGCAAATTATCAGCATCTTAACACAAGTACAGATAAAAAGTTAACCATTGGAGCAACTGCCACTTTTGGAAATACCAGTAATATGATTACCAGCTATAAAAATAGCACTTATTTTTATACTGATGATTCTAAGGAAACCAAAAGCTATGATGGTCCTATTGAAGAAAAGCAGTCAAATGCCAAAAATCTTTTACCTTTACAGGCTTCTTTGGGAGTAGGATATGGAAGCGAAAACCAATGGTTTGCCTCAGCTCAGGTTGACTACAAAAAAGGAGAAGAAACTTTATATTTTGGTCAGACAAGAAAATTCCAGGATTCTTACAGAGTTTCCGTAGGGGGATGGTATTTGCCTAACTATAATAACTTCAGAAATTATTTTTCAAGGGTTGTTTACAGATATGGAGCATTCTATGAGAAAGGAAATCTTTCTATAAACGGACAGGGCGAGCTTGATCCAAACGGGAACAGCATTAATAAATTTGGTATTTCCGCCGGTGTATTGCTTCCATTCAAAAACAGCAGTATTACAAGAATGAGCGGCCTTGAAGTAGGAGTAGAATTAGGAAAAAGAGGAACATTAAAAAACAACTTGATCAATCAGAATTATATCAATTTAAAGATAGGATTCAATTTTGCGGATAAATGGTTTAGAAAATCATTGTATAACTAAAAAATGAATTTGAATTCACAAATAAAATTAAAAAATATAGCATATCTTCTCAGTTGTGCTATATTTTTTATGATGACATCCTGTGAAGAGGATCTCACAAAAGGAAATGATAATAAAAATAAAAACTTTCCTTCACAAATCATCAATAATGCTCACATCATACAGAGAGATTCGGGAATGGTTACCTTGAAAGCAACCGCTCCTATTATTGAAAAATATGAACTGATAGACAGTCCTTATATTGTAGCGAAAAGAGGGATCAACATTGAGTTCTTTGATAAAAAAAAGCCTAAAACCCCAGGAAAGATTACAGCAAAATATGCCCGCATTTTTGAATATAAAAAATTTTATGAGGCAAAAGGAAATGTAAGGATTACCACCAATGAGGGGCAAAGATTTGCCATGCAAAGTATTTACTGGGATCAGAAAAAGAACAGGATCTATACACGGGATACTGTTTTTGTAACGATGGAAGACGGTTCTACTTTAGTAGGAGCCAAAGGTATGACCGCTAAAGATGATTTCTCAGAATATACTTTCTTTAATAGTTCCGGAGATATCAATTCTAAAAAATTATCCGAAAATCAGAAATAAATCTCTACTATGATTTTTCAAGCCATAGGATTAATGTCGGGAACAAGCCTGGATGGTTTGGATATTTGTTTTGCTAAGTTTGAGAAACAGAATACATGGAATTTTGAAATCATAAAAGCCGAAACAATACCTTACCCTAAAGCATTGGAAGATCAGCTTAAAAACTCGATCTACCTTTCACCTGAAGAACTATTGGAGCTGAATTCGGAATACGGTTTTTATCTGGGGAAAACCGTAAAAAGCTTTATTGAAAAACATCAGCTTCAACATATTGATTTAATTGCCTCACACGGTCATACTGTTTTTCACCAGCCACAAAAGAAATTTACTCTACAGATCGGAGATGGAAGAGCCATTAAAATTGAAACCGGGCTACCCGTAATCTATGATTTCAGAAGTCAGGATGTTTTGATGAACGGAAACGGCGCTCCCCTAGTTCCTATTGGTGATGAATTATTGTTTTCTCAATATGACGCCTGTCTGAATCTAGGTGGTTTTTCCAATATTTCTTTAAAAGTCAATAATAAAAGAATAGCTTTTGATATTGCTCCGGTAAATATTGTTTTAAATAAATTAGCGCAAGAACTTAATAAAGACTTTGACGAAAATGGCAATCTGGCCAAAACAGGTAAAATCCATGAGGATTTACTATCTCAGTTAAATTCATTAGAATTTTATCAGAAGTCTCATCCAAAATCTTTAGGAATTGAATGGTGCTATGAAAATATTTTCCCATTATTCCGAGATGTTAAAGCAATTGATATTCTGGCTACTTTTACGGAACATACAGCACAACAGATTTCCCTGGTTGTTAATGAAAATCATTTAAAGAATGTTCTCTGTACCGGAGGCGGAACCTTTAATCAATATCTGATTGAAAAAATAAGAAACAAAACAACCACAGGAATTATTATTCCCAAGAAAGGACTAATAGAATATAAAGAAGCTTTAATCTTTGCTTTCATGGGCGTTTTAAGGCTCAATAACGAAATTAATGTGCTTTCATCTGCAACAGGCAGCTCTCAGGATCACAGCTCCGGAGTTTTTGCATAAAAAAACCTTCATTACTGAAGGTCTTTCATTTTTATTTATAAGCTTCAATCTTATCTGTCAAAGTATTGATAAAGTTCTGAAGAGGTTTTTCTACCATCATTTTGATAAACGGATTGAATTTCCCTTCAAACAACATTTGTACTTCCGTCTGATTTTCGTTGATAGGATTTATAGTTGCCGTTAATGCAAAGTCTAAACTAGAGCTTGCAGATTTCAAAACTGCTTTTTGATCATTCACTTCATCAATTTTTAAAGCAATTTCCGGCATCCCTTGCAACCCGAATTTAAATCCGTCTTCTCTGGTTTCAAACTTTTGAAGACCATCTGGCATAAAATCTTTATAGTTTTCAGGAGATTTTAGGAGTTCTACCAGCTCTTTGGATGATTTATTGACAATAATCTTTCGTCCTTCTAAATTCATTTTTTATTTTTGTATTTAAATTCTTAATTATTACAAATGTATAAAGTTTTTGTGAACGAAAAAAAATTATTGCTATCTAAGCAACCTGAAAACCTGGAAAAAATGCTTGGTTATGAAAACGTCACATCATTGGAGATTGCACTTGATCTTCTTGAAAATACATCTGTAAAAGAGTTGAATGTTTTTGGAGAAAATATAGATGAAATCTGGGCTGCATTTCAGAATCTTTTCAGAATCATTGAAGCTGCAGGAGGAATTGTAAACGATGCCGATGGAAGTATTCTGTTCATCAAAAGACTTGGAAAATGGGATCTTCCAAAGGGCAAAATGGAGAAAGGTGAATCCCGTGAAGAATCTGCCGTACGTGAAATTGAGGAAGAAACCGGTTTAAGGGACGTAGAATTGGTTCGGTTTATCAATACTACTTACCATATTTATATTGAAAGAAATGGAGATAAAGTATTAAAATGTACACATTGGTTTGAAATGAATTTCAACGGTGAAGACACCTCAAAACCGCAAATAGAGGAAGGAATTACAGAAGTTGCATGGAAAAATACTTCTCAGATTGAAGAAGAAGTTTTCCCTAGTACTTTTAAAAATATTAAACTGATTATAAAAGAATTCTGGAATACAAGAGCGTAAGTCTCTTTTTACATTAAAAGTTCACATAAGAAAAATTATGTGAACTTTATTTTTTATATATGATGCAAATCTGCTTAAATAAAATCTATGGATTTTTCTAATGCAATACCTCTTGAACCTTTTAACAGAATATTTTCAGATTGGATTTTATGCTGCTTTAAATATTCAATCAATTCTAAAGTATTTTCAAAAGAGTCTGTAGACGAATTGATCTGCTTGAAGTTTTTCCCCACTGTGATAATTTCATCGAATCCTAATTCCTGAGCTAAATTAAGAATATTCTGATGCTCTTTCTTGCTTTCCTCTCCCAGCTCCAGCATATCACCAATAATAATTGTTTTTGAGCCTTCAAAAGTAATGAAGTTCTGCAGAGAAGCCGTCATTGAACTTGGATTGGCATTATAGGTATCCAGTACCAACGTTCTGCCATCTTTTTTAACGATCTGAGAACGCATATTGGTGGGTGTATAGTTTTCTATTGCATTCTTAATTTTGGTAAAACTGATTCCGAAATGAAGCCCTAAGCTCGCTGCTGCACATAAATTGGTAAAATTATAATCTCCCGTAAGCTTTGAAACTGCCTTTTCATGGTTATAGAGTAAACCCACAAAATGCTCTTCAGAAAATGATTTAAACTCATAATCTGAACTTTCTTTTCCAAAAGTAATTTTAGGTGAATAGCCCTCAGTTTTCTCTACCTGGATAGGATCATTTTCATTAATAACAATGGTTTGCTGATGATTTTTAAGATAATCATACAATTCAGATTTTCCTTTGATTACACCTTCAAAACCACCAAAACCTTCCAGATGTGCTTTTCCAAAATTGGTAATATATCCGAAGTTAGGTCGAGAAATTGAACACAGAAGCTCGATTTCCTTTTGATGATTGGCTCCCATTTCAATTACCGCCATTTCATGCTCCGGCTTGATGGAAAGAATGGTTAAAGGAACTCCAATGTGATTATTCAGATTCCCTAAAGTATACTGAACATTGAATTTCTCTGAAAGAACTGCGTGAATAATTTCTTTTGTAGTCGTTTTTCCGTTACTTCCTGTAAGGCCTATAATTGGGATCTGTAACTGACTTCTATGATAAATCGCCAGCTGTTGCAAAAACTCTAAGGTTGATGGGACATAAAAAATATTTTTATCTTTATTTTCAAAATCCTTTTGTTCTACAATAACTGCCAAAGCTCCTTCATCAATAGCTTTTTCAGCAAAAGTTGCCGCATTGAAATTTTCACCTGAAAAAGCAAAGAAAATATCATTCTTTCCTATTTTTCTGCTATCAATAATCGCCCTTTCAGATCTTAAAAATAAAGGATAAAATTGTTCTACATTCATACATCAAAAATAAAAAAACCTTCCAGAATTCTGGAAGGTTTTTGAAAATTATTTTGATAAATATTATCTTCTAGTTCTATTCTTATCATTAGTTCTAGCATCCTGAGCTACACGGAATCCAATCCAACCATAAGCTGTATTTTGGTCCTTATATCTTCTTTGTCCCGGATCTAACCAATAAGCAGTATCTTGCCAAGAACCTCCTTTTACTACTCTTACATCGTTTGAGATAGCCGATGTTCTATCTTTAGTATCCTTCTGCATGATTACTTTACCATTTGCATCTACAATAAATCTCTTTTTAGGAGAGTTGTACATGTCAAAAGTAGTAGCAGAATCTGAAGCATTTCTGTAATCTAGAGAAGATTGTCTATCACCGTCTCTAAAGTTTCTATAATCTGCAATAGTTTGTCTTTCAAATTGACCAGGTAAATTTTTGTAAACTAATCTACCATCAGCCAATGTATCGTATTTAATATTACTTTCATCAACCACTTTGTAAGTACCGTCTCCGTTTCTTACAATTGCTTGAGGCATATTTCCTCTGTAATAGTTGAAATCACTGTAATCTTCATCAATAATAGGTCTGTAAACGTCTGCAGTCCATTCTGATACGTTTCCGTACATACCATAGATACCTAAGTTGTTAGATGGATACTTTCTTACATCAGCTGTTAATGCAGATCCGTCATTTTTCCATCCAGCAGGTCCGGAGTAGTCACCTTTACCTTGTTTGAAGTTTTCAAGCAACATTCCTTTTTCTCTACCTTTGGTACCTCTTAGAGATTCGATTCCAGGAGCTTTCCCTTGGTAGTTGTTATATTCTCTGTTTTTCTCCATTCCCAACGCTGCATATTCCCATTCAACTTCTGTAGGAAGTCTGAATTTCTGAACCATTGCAGAACCAGGAGAAGCGTTTGCAGCAAGAAGTCTTTGGTTGGTAGTTTTCATACCAGATTTCTGCTGTTTTCTTTGTTGGTTGATATATCCCTGCATCTCAGGATCATTCGATTTGAATTTATCCATATTGAAAGCTGTACCACCTTGATTATTAGATTCGTTGATATACAAATCCTTTGCGATGATACCAGCATTCATTAATGCCTTTTCATTTGCTCTATCTGTTAACCACTCACAATATCTGTTTGCTTGCGTCCAAGAAACTCCTACTACCGGATAGTAGTCATATTCCGGAGAACGGAAATAAGTTTCATTGAAATCATTTCTAGATAGTTTGTTGTCCCACAACAAAGTATCCGGCAATGCGCCATTGTAAATTTCTTTGAAGCTTGGATCACTTGGTGGGAATACATACTTCAACCATGTAAGGTATTCGCGGTATTCGTAGTTAGTAATTTCAGTTTCTCCGATAAAGAATGAACTTACCTGCATTCTGCGAGGCGTGTTATTCCAATCATGCATAACATCATCTTTCACTAATCCCATTGTAAAAGTTCCACCTTCTACATATACCATTCCCGGCCACCCTTTCTGCTGCTGTTGCTTTCCTGCAAAAAACCAACCTTGTTTTTCGTTTGGTTTCCAACCTGTCTTGCTGACAAATTTTTTAGTACCGCCTCCTTTGCTGGTCCCGGATCCGCCACAGCTGGTTAATGCAAGTGTA
>JBCNMJ010000008.1:0-52705 GCA_039594975.1 Chryseobacterium sp.
TGACCAATGTAATAAAACTCCTTATCATTATAATTTGCTTCCCCGTCTCTCGCAATACTTTTGAAAAAATAATCCGGAATATGAATTTCCTGCGAGATTTTCTTATAATTAGAGTCCGTAGGAATTGCAAAAACATAATCGCGCTCCATCGGAAGTTCCTCATCATTTAAACTGTTTAAAATATAATTCTCAGGAAGATCGAGATCGTCTTTACTTTTTTCAATCTGAACAATCGTAGTTGTCCTGATTTTTAATAATTCATAAAATCTCTGATGCGAAAAATTGACAATAGAAAAATATACCAACCCACTGAACAGCAATATGATGGCAGTAAACACCAACATCAAAAGTACCATTGTTTTGGTCTGATTTGTGACAACTCTATTAAACATTCATTAAGATTTTTTCAATACATACCCCATTCCTATTACCGTATGAATCAATTTATTATCTTCTTGATTATCTAGTTTTTTTCTTAAATAATTCACGTAAACATCAACAACATTGGTTCCCAGTTCGTAATTCACTCCCCAAACTGCCTCCAAAACTTCGGTTCTGGAAATTACTTTTTCCGGATTATTTAAAAAATATAATAATAATTTGTACTCTGTTGAAGTGAGCGAAATCTCTTCACCACCACGGGTAACTTTCTTTGTATAATCATTCAGGATCAAATCTGAAAACTGAAAAATGTGTTCATTATCAGGTTCAGACTCAGGAATTTCGGGCACGCTTCCATTATTGCTTCGCCTTAGCAAAGACTTCACACGTGCTACTAACTCAATGAATTTAAATGGTTTAACCAAATAATCATCTCCCCCACTTTCTAAACCAAGTACGATATTTTCCGATGTTCCCAACGCCGTCAAAAATAAAATCGGGACATGCTTATTGGTTTTTCGGATTTCCTTACATACATCAAGCCCGTTCATTTCCGGTAACATAATATCCAGAATCACCAAATCGAAATCGCTAGCCTGAACCAACTGCACACCGGTACGTCCGTCAAAAGCCACAGAAACTTCATAACCATTTTCCTGAAGTCCTTTTTTTATAAAGGACACCACACTTGTTTCGTCTTCAATAAGGATAATTTTTTTCATTTGAAATAAGGAATTAGACAAAAATAGAAAATTTATTTTGGCTTTGGAAGAAATGGAAAATTGACGAGAAGTTTATAACAAAATTGAAATATCTAAAAACTGAGATCCAGCAACATCTTTGTATCAGCTCTCTCATATGGAGAATTGATTACCGGAATATGCCGAAAGCCTAATTTTTCGTAAAGTTTAATGGCGGGAACCAGCGAAGAATTGGTCTCAAGAAAAACTTCTTTTGCTTTCAATTCTTTAGCTTTATCAATCAGTTTTTTACCAATTAAATAGCCAATCTTTTTCCCTTGAGCTTTCGGACTGACCGCCATTTTCGCCAGTTCAAAAATCAATGGCTCATCAGATGTTTTTATCAGTGCACAGGTTCCTACAACCTCTTCATTTAATAGAGCAAAAACAATATGCCCATTTTTATTAATAATATTATCTTCAGGATTATCGAGCATTTTGTAATCGCTCGCTTCCATTTTAAAAAACTTACTGATCCATTCTTCATTTAAATCTCTGAAATTCTGTTGATACTTCGGATCATATTCAACAATTTTCACTTCATTATTATTATCGTCCATTGTTTTATATTTAATTTAAAATCTGTTTTTTATCATTTTCCCCAGCTTTTCCAGGTCACTTTCCACACGGTCTGTCCATTCCATAGCATAATTCAGGCGCAAACAATTCTGATACTGATTATACTGTGAAAACATTCTTCCCGGAGCAAAATTGATCTTTTGGCTAAAAGCTTCATCATACAGATCTTCCGTACAAATTCTTTTATCCAGTTCAAGCCAGAGCATAAATCCTCCTTTCGGATCTGAAACCTTTGTGTTATCAGGAAAATAGGCAGCAACCGATTTTTGGATCTGAAGATAATTTGAATATAATTTTTTCCTGAACATTCTCAGATGATGGTCATAACGACCATGCTCCAGAAAATCCGCAATCACATCTGAATACAGCGACGGACTGCAAACGGTCTGAACCAGCTTCTGTCGGATAATTTTATCTTTGAACTTTCCCGGAGCAACCCAGCCAATCCGGTAACCCGGAGCCAAAACTTTAGTTACTGAGCCAATCCACATGACCAATCCTGCTTCATCATAATATTTACAAGGTTTTGGTCTTTCTGCTCCAAAATAAACGTTCCCATAGATATCATCTTCAATCAAAGGAACATTATATTCAGTAATCAGCCTTACCAGTTCTTTTTTATTTTCATCCGGCATTTGAAAACCTAACGGGTTATTAAAATTCGTCACAAAACAACATGCAGATAATTTCGGAAGCACTTTTTCTAACGCTTCCAGATCCACTCCCAGAATAGGATGTGTCGGAATTTCCACAACCTTTAACCCCAACAGTTGAATCGCCTGCAAAATCCCAAAATAAACAGGACTTTCAACAGCGACCCAGTCTCCCGGTTTGGTTACTGCCATAAGACAGTTATACACAGCGTTCATCGCTCCTGAAGTAATGACAAGATCATCTTCCGTAATTTTTCCTTCCAAAACCATAGCCCATTTCGCAATTTCACGACGAAGATGTTCACTTCCCTGAACCGGCTCATAATCTGTCCCACTGTCATTTTTACGTTTAATGACATTTACCATCGATTTTTTCAGCTTGGCTAGCGGAAGAAAACTTTTTCCGGGAATTCCCAGGGCAAACTGGGTAACATCTGTTCCGGCAATCGTACCGAAAACCTTATCAATAAGATCTTCCGGTGCTTTCTGAGATTCTGAAACCTTTATTTTTGCAACCGAAGGAAGTGCCAGTTTCCGTTGCGAAGTCTGACTCACAAAATAACCGTATTTCGGACGGGATTCTACCAGAGAACGGCTTTCAAGTTCCATATAAGCCTGTTTTACTGTATTAAGGCTTACATTATAAAGCTTTTGAGCACTCCTCAGTGAAGGAAGCCTGTCGCCGAACTGCAAAGTTTCACTTTTGATCTGCTCTGTAACAGATTTAGCGATCTTAAGGTATAGAACATCTTTAGCCATACAAAACTCTTTACGTAAATTTACGATTTTAAAAGCTCTTTAATTATTCAGCCAATTGACCATTCTTCGGATATTATATTTCAGCTCATCCGAATCTGTGAAATTTTCAGAATGGTTTTGTTTACAATAATGAATAGCCTTTGCTTTAAAGTCTTCCTTTTCAATTTCCCCAACCTCAGAATTCCCGTAAATCTCAAAACCAATCTGATGATCCTTATCAACGGTAAGACTGGCAAATGCCACAATTCTATTCTCCTTTTTACTTAAAAGAAAAGGAATCCCAAAGTTTTCATTAATCATATCCAATCCGAATTGCTGAAGAAAGAAATTCTTTAGTTCTAAAATATCCGATGCATAGACTTCAGCATAGTGAAGCCGATCCTGCTGTTGAAGAGCCGTTACCATAATTCATCTGCTTTACTTAAGCAAATGTATAGACTATTCACAACCGGACACAGATACAGAAGTTTGTATTTTTATGGGTACAGATTTTCTTTGTGAAAAATCAGTGTCAAAAGAGAACAACAAAAGAGAGAAATCTTGATGAAGCAATTAAAAATTTATTTTAAGAAAGGTTTGAAAACAAAAAACCCTCCGTAATAAAATTACAGAGGGTCTTGTACCCCAGGCGGGACTTGAACCCGCACGCCAAAAGAGGCACAGGATTTTAAGTCCTGCGTGTCTACCAGTTCCACCACCAGGGCATGGTGTGGAGCGAAAAACGGGATTCGAACCCGCGACCCCAACCTTGGCAAGGTTGTGCTCTACCAGCTGAGCTATTTTCGCAAAACTGTGCGGATGAAGGGACTCGAACCCCCACGCCTCTCGGCACCAGATCCTAAGTCTGGCGTGGCTACCAATTACACCACATCCGCGTTGTTTATTTTTGAAAACTTTTTTAAAGAACTTATTTCGTTTTTTCCGTTTTCAGTGGTGCAAAGATAGGATATTTTCCTTTACCTCCAAACTTTTCAGACAAAAAAATTAAAATTTTGCATTTTTTTTTTCTCGTAGCCTTTATTACGATTCATTTTCTTACTTTTACATCGTTAATTATTATGATATGGAATTACAAGGAACGATAAAGAAACTTTTTGATGCTCAGACGTTTGCGAGCGGGTTTCAAAAGAGAGAAATGGTTATTTTGACTCAGGAACAGTATCCACAGCCTATAAACATAGAATTTCTGTCTGATAAGATCAGTTTATTGGATAATCTTAAAGAAGGAGAAAATGTAAAGGTAGGAATCAACATCAGAGGAAGAGAATGGGTTTCGCCTCAAGGAGAAACCAAATATTTCAACTCTATTACGGGATGGAGAGTAGAAAAAGTTTTTGATAACGCTTCTGAGCCTACACAGGCTGCACCTTCTCATTCTGCTGCTCCGGTTTCAAATGAAAATCCTTTTGCCGGAGACGACGATGATGACTTACCTTTTTAATTAAAGATACTATTGAAAATATCAATCCTGCTTTTTAAGTGGGATTTTTTTTCCTGAATATGATTCGACTAGACGAAAATGAGATTGCATTTCCCGATCCTGAAATATACGACGGGCATGAAGGTATTATTGCTTTTGGCGGAGACCTGTCCATAGAAAGAATCTGGTTTGCTTATCAGCTGGGAATTTTTCCATGGTACAACCCTGGCGAAGAGATTCTCTGGTGGTGTCCAGATCCAAGATTCGTTTTGTTTCCCGAAGAGCTGAAGGTTTCTAAATCGATGAGAAAAATACTGAACAGAGGTATTTTTACATTTTCAGAGAATCAAAACTTCAGAGAGGTTATCAAAAACTGTCAGGAAATCAATAGAAAAGGACAAACGGGAACATGGCTTTCGGATGAGCTGATGGAAACCTTTATTCAGTTGCATGAATATGGGTTGGCAAAAAGTATTGAAGTGTGGCAGAACGGGGAATTAGTCGGCGGATTTTATGGTCTGCAGATTGGAAATGTGTTCTGTGGTGAAAGTATGTTTGCCAAAGTGAGCAATGCTTCCAAAGCAGGGTTCATTTATTTTATTGAATCGAATAAGAATTTAGAATTAATTGACTGTCAGTCCCATACCGAACATCTTGAAAGTCTGGGAGCAAAAATGATTCTTAAAAAAGAGTTTTTAAAAATATTACACCAAAACAATGAACGCAGATAAAGAAAAATGGGTTCTTCTCATAATATTAAGTATTATTTGGGGATCATCTTTCATTTTAATCAAAAAATCTTTAGAACATTTCAGTCCGTATCAGGTAGGAGCTTTAAGAGTTTTGATAGCCGGAATTATCTTAATGCCTATTGCGATCTCAAAATATAAACTATTTCCGAAAAAGCATTTAAAATGGCTAATTTTAGCTGCATTTACGGGAAACTTTATCCCAATGTTTTTATTTCCTATTGCAGAAACTGAAGTAAGCAGCAGTATTGCCGGTATCATTAATTCCATGATGCCCATTTTTGTGATCATCGTTGGAGCCCTGGTTTGGAAGTTTGAAACTACAAAACAGCAAATTTTTGGTACTCTTATCAGCTTTACGGGGGTTTGCTTATTAGCCTTTGGCGGGGACGGAGAAGGCGGAAAATTTAAACTGATTCCAATTTTGCTTTTATTATTGGCAACCTTATGTTATGCGATGAGCACTACAACAGTAAAATCTAAGCTGATGGAAGTTTCTTCTACTGTTTTATCTGCTTTTGTGTTCTCTTTTGTGTTATTTTTTCCTTCAATTATTGCTCTAACATTTACGGGGTTCTTTTCAACATTTAGTTTTAATGAAAACAACTTAACAGGGTTGATGTTCGTAAGTTTATTATCCGTTTTTGGAACCGGATTGGCCATGATGATGAATTATCGTCTGCTGAAAGTATCTTCTCCCTTGTTTGCATCAACTGTTACTTTATTGATGCCAATTGTAGCCATCATCTGGGGCTTTTTGGATGGTGAAAAATTAAGCATTATGCAATTTGTAGGTGCAGTGATCATTATTGCCGGATTAATCTTTTTAAGAGCAAAACCCAACGTTATAAAAAAATAAATCCTGCATTCCTGCAGGATTTTTATTTTATTTAATATGTTCTTTCGGCGAAAGAGAAATTTTCAGGGCCTGAAACAGATTCTTCACTTCATTCCATTTCGTTCAGAATGACATGGCTTAACCTTCAGAGTTTTTTTTCTTTACTTTAGCCCTGGCTTTTTTAACCTCATCTTTAATATACGGATATTTTTTCTGCATATCTGTAACCAAAGACGGATCCAATTCTAAAGCATTCTGAAGAGATTCACTTCCTTTTTCCTGATCTTTCAGGTTGAAATAGCAGTTACTCAACTGATAATACAATTCAGCTCTGCGATGTGATTTCAAAGCTTTATTTAACACAATTATAGCTTCTTCATATTCTCCCAAAAGCATCAACACCTCTGAATACGCATACCAGTTATAAAATCTTGAAGGTTCCGAATCTACTAATTTCTTCAGGCACGAAAGGCTTTCTTCAAACTTTCCGGAATCAATAAATAAAAATGCTAATCTCTTCTGATAATCAAGATTGTTTTCATTTAGGTGAGTTGCCTCTTTCGCAAAATGTAATGCTTCCGTCATTCCACCCATTTCTTCATAAAGATAGGATTGCTCCATCATGGCAAGATAGAATTGGGGATCTTCTCTCAATGATTTCTGAAAGGAATTCAAGGCCATTATCGGCTGCTTCAAAGCTTTGTAGCAAAGCCCTATTTTATAGAATGTAAATGCTTTTGTATATTCTAACTCCAGCATTTCTTCATACACTTCGATTGCCTTTTTGTATTGCCCTAAAGCTTCATAGCAGGCTGCTTTATTGGCATATACTCCAACAGAACTTGAATTGATCGCCAATAAATAATCGTATCCTTTTATGGCTTCTTCGTAATTTTTTCTATTGAAATAAAACTGACCGTATTCGAACCACGCCACTTCTGAATACGCAAATTCATCCAAATATTCATTAAGGAAAGCGATTGCTTCTTCACTTTTATTTAAATCGGCAAAGCAAACCATACAGTTTTCTAATGAGTACTCATCTGTAGGGTCTTCTTTAAGGGCTTTTTTATAATGTTTAAGTGCATTAAAAGGATCTCCCAGATTCACATATTCATCCGCAATGAAATTATGAAGGAAGTTTTCTTCTTCTTTCAGTTCCAATGCTTTTTTACATATTTCGATTGATCTTCTAGGGTTTCCTAAATTTGAGTAATACTTGGCATAGCAAACCAAAAAGTCGGTATTTTCCATAGAAGAACCTTTTAACTCATCAATAAGCTCCTTTGCCGCCGTATACTCTTCCCACTCCAGTAAAATTTCAAGCTTTTTGATCTTGATATCTAAAGAATTGGGATGAAGCTTCAGACCATAATTAACTGCCGTATCTGCATAATTAAAGTCTCCCAGCTCCAAGTAGTAGACAATGATATCTTCTAACTCTTCTGTATCAAAGTAGAATTCGTCATTGTTTTCCATCATTTCCTCGAACTTTTTTACAAGTTCATTTCCAAAATATTCTTCCAATATAAAACAGTTTAAGATTTAAGACTTGAGATATGAGATATACAAATACTCGGTTCTGAGAATCTTAGTACTATAAATTTAATAATAATTCTTTTTAAAATGATGAAATAACTGTTAATTTTTATTAAATCAAACTATTGATTTTAGCTATCATTTCATCACCTAACTTATCGGCTTCTTCCTGAGATTTAGCCTCTGTATAAATTCTGATAATCGGTTCTGTATTAGATTTTCTAAGATGTACCCAATTATTTTCAAAATCTATTTTCACTCCGTCTACGGTAGAAACCTCTTCATTTTGATATTCTTTTTCCATTTTAGTTAAAATATCATCCACATTAATTTCCGGCGTGAGCTCTATTTTCTTTTTACCCATGAAGTAGCTAGGATATCCTGCTCTTAGCTCAGAAACTGTTTTATTTTCCTTTGCCAAATGCGTTAAAAATAGTGCAACACCCACCAAAGAATCTCTTCCGTAATGTAAATCAGGATAGATAATTCCTCCGTTTCCTTCTCCGCCGATCACTGCATTTTTCTCCTTCATTAAAGTCACTACATTCACTTCTCCTACTGCACTTGCAAAATATTCTGAGTTGTGGGTATGTGCAACATCTCTTAAAGCACGGCTTGAAGAAAGATTGGAAATCGCTACTCCGTTCTTATTTTTCAATAGATAATCTGCAACGGCAACCAATGTGTATTCTTCGCCAAACATTTCACCTTTTTCATCAATCAAAGCTAATCTGTCTACATCGGGATCTACCACGATTCCTAAATCTGCACCTTCTTTTTTTACCAAGTCGCAGATATCTCCCAAATGTTCTTTTAACGGTTCAGGATTGTGTGGGAAATGTCCTGTTGGTTCACAGTATAATTTCACGGTTTCGCAACCTAATTTATCCAATAGCATCGGAATAGCAATTCCTCCTGTAGAATTCACTGCATCTAAAATAACTTTGAATTTTTTAGACTTAATGGCTTCAACATCTACCATCGGTAAATCAAGGATCTGCTGAATATGAATATCGAAAGCATCATCTCTTGTTTCATATTTTCCCAAATCATCTACTTCTGCATAGTTGAAGTCTTCACTTTCAGCCAAAGCCAAGACTTCTGCTCCGTTTTCTCCAGTAATGAACTCTCCTTTATCGTTTAATAATTTTAACGCATTCCATTGTTTTGGATTGTGTGAAGCGGTTAAAATAATCCCCCCATCTGCTTTCAGTTCGGGAACCATTATCTCAACAGTTGGAGTAGTAGAAAGTCCTAAATCAATTACATTGATTCCAAGCCCCTGTAACGTTGCCGTCACCAAAGAAGAAACCATTTGACCAGAAATTCTGGCATCTCTTCCGATGATTAAGGTTAAATCTTTTTTATTTTTATTATTCTGAAGCCAGGATCCGAAAGCTGAAGCGAATTTTACCACATCAAGCGGAGTCAGGTTATCATTTACTTTTCCTCCAATGGTTCCGCGGATTCCTGAAATACTTTTTATTAATGACATTCTGGGTGTTTTTTTATTTTAATTCTAATTTATTGTTTTTTAAAAACTAAGCAAAATTAGATATTATTTATTACACCCCGTCAGAAAGTTATGAACATCCGCAGTCCTTATCGCAGTTTGTTCTTTTGGAGCTGAATTTTTTCGGTGCAAAGTTTTTTCTGAGTACCCTGAATAAAGAGTAACAAGCAAATGCAACGATGAGTAAAATAATTACGTATTGTACAATTAATGAAGAATCCATTATTTCAAAATCTGATATACTATCATCGACACAAAGTATGCCAATCCTGTCATCATAGCCACCTGTAAACCGGTCCATTTCCAGCTTTTGGTTTCTCTGTAGACTACTGCAAGTGTAGAAACACACTGCATTGCAAATGCATAAAATAAGAGCACCGAAACTCCTGTTGCGAAACTGAAAACTTTTTCGCCATTAGGTTTTACATCACGTCTCATTTTATCGATTACTTTCACTTCGGGAGCATCATCTTCAAGGCTGTATAAAGTAGACATAGTCCCTACGAAAACTTCTCTTGCTACGAAACTGGTCAAAATTCCTACTCCCATTTTCCAGTCATATCCAAGAGGAGCAATTACCGGTTCTATTCCTTTTCCCATTTTTGCCAGGTAAGAATGGTCAAGGTGAACGTTTGTTGCAACGAACTGATCCGGTTGCTGTTTTGGTCCGAAGTAACTCAGAAACCAGATGATGATACTTACAATGAAAATAATTTTTCCTGCTCCTGTAATAAAATCCCAAACTTTACCTAAAACCATTTTGAAATCGTATCCGAAAAGTGGTTTTTTATAAGTTGGCAAATCCATTACCAGATAAGTTTTTCCTTTATTTTTAATAAATCTTTTAAGAATTGATGCAGAAAACAATGCTACTAAGAAGCCCAGCAAATACATCCCCATCAACACCAAAGCTTTATATTTTATTCCTAAAAATGTCCCGTCTGAAATAATCAGCCCTATAATGATACTGTACACAGGAAGTCTCGCAGAACACGTCATAAAAGGTGTTACCAAAATCGTAAGCAATCTTTCTTTTACGTTTTCAATATTCCGGGTAGAGATCACTGCCGGAATCGCACATGCTGTTCCTGAAACCAGAGGAACAATACTTTTCCCGTTTAATCCGAAAGGTCGTAAGATCCTGTCCATCAGGAACACAACTCTCGCCATATATCCTGAATCTTCCAGCAAATAAAGGAAATATAATAAAATTCCGATCTGCGGGGCGAAAACAACAATACCCCCGATTCCCGGGATGATTCCGTTTGAAATTAATGAATTGATAGGTCCTTCCGGTAAATGCTCCGATGTAAAAGCAGTCAGCCAAGAGAAAAAGCTATCAATCCAGTTCATTGGGTATTCCGCTAAAAAGAAAACGCTTTGAAAGATGATTAATAAAATAACCAGGAAAACCACATATCCCCAGAACTTATGCACCAGAATCTTGTCCAATCTTTCTGTTAAAAGTTCTTTGAACTGAGGCTTTTTAGAAATTACATCAGACAAAATCTTATCAACACTCTGATATCTTCTCACGGTCTCCTGAACCTGTAATCTTTTCGGAACCAGACTTTTGGAGTCAGGCTCGTTAATTAGTTCCATTACCGATTCAATCTTTTTCAGATTGGTTCCTAATGAAAGACTCATCCAGGCTTTGTATTCATTATCAAAACCTTTATGAGACGTTAGTTTTTGAATAAAATCTTTATGTTCTGCAGGTATTTCGAATGAAGTCGCTTGCGTTTTTACAAACTGGTTATTTAAAACCGCCTCTTTAATATCATCAATCCCTATGTTTTCTTTAGCATTGGTCTGAATGATTTTAATGCCCAAAGCTTCTGAAAACTTTGAAATATCAATAGAAATTCCTCTTCTTTCTGCCTGATCGATCTGATTGACGACCAAAATCATCGGAATTCCCAGATCCTGAATCTGCTGAAATAAAAGAAGTCCTCTTTTTAGGCTTAATGCTTCAAGAATATAAACAACTCCTGCATAATTCTCCTGCTCATCAATCAGAAATTTAGAAAAAATAGCCTCATCTTCGGAACTTGGATATACGCTGTATGAACCCGGCAAGTCGATTACCTCAACTTCCTCATCTCTATAGATATAATTTCCCGAATGGCTTGCAACAGTAACCCCTGCATAATTTCCAGTCTTCTGCTTTTTATTACAAAGAGCATTGAAAACCGTTGACTTTCCAACATTCGGATTTCCGACTAAAAGTATCTGTTTTTTCTGAGTATCCTGCATTAATTCAATTCTTCAACAATGATATAGTCCCCTTCTTCTTCACGAAGAGCAATACGGCTTTTTTCATCCCCAAATTCCACATACATTGGTCCGTTGAAAGGAGCCTGATACAAAATCCTGAATAAAGTTTCCGGAAGAAGCCCCATTTCAATGATTTTATTAGGCATTTTCAGATGGTCATTATCATATCCAATAATCTTTCCCTTTTTGTTTTTGGGAAATCCGCTCATTTTGTGTAGATCCGTCTGTTTCAAAACCAATTTTTTGTGATGCAAATATACGTTATTTAAATTTAATCTAAATAACCTGTCTTCATGAAAAAAATCAACCCAAATACAAATTGTATTTGGGTTGACTCACAATATAATTTAGTTGATATGAAACTTGTTTAGTTTTCTTTTCCTACCTTTTCTACTTTTCCTACCTGTACCTTTTCGTAAGGAGGCTCTATCGGATTATTGTTCGCATTAAAAAAGTCTTTGTACATTTTCTCCTGTTTTTTCATCATGTCTCCAATGGTACCTTCCATCCCCGGAATTGTTTTAGACATAATTTCCTGTGTCATCATCGGTCTTGCCGTAGCAAATGGATCTTTTTTGAACTCATTGAATGTTTTTTCAAATTTCTCTCTTGGCATTTCGGTTACTTTTAGACCAACATTTGAAATCTTTTCCATATAGGTAAGTTCTTCCCAGTTCGGAACTTTCTTGTTTCCCTGAAGTACCCAAGAATAATTCTTTCCTTCGTCTTCAATCTTTACAATTAAGCCCGGAAGTCCAGAAAATTTATAGGGACCATCCTGGAAAGGCAGCTCTGAACTGAACCAAGCCGTCCATTTTTTTCCACCGAATTCTGTTGTCGCTTTCTGAGCGTTATAGGCTCCGATTTTCGCTTTTTCGTTAGAAATTTTCCAGTCGAACTTAGCGGTCTCATTATATCCGATATTCATTGGAGTAAACCCGTTTGCAATTCTTTCAATATACTGCATCTTCATATCCGGATAGGTTTTCACAATTTTCTCTGAGAACTTCGGCATTTTGAAAGTCTTGGATAAATCTTTAAAAACTCCCGCTTTCTGCATTTGTTCGAGCTGGATCTTAAGAATAGAATCCTGCCCTACTGCTGTAAAGTCTCTGTAAATAGATTTGTTTTTAACGATATCAAGCGCCATAATGACTTTTTCGAGTTTTGTAGAATCCTTTTTCGGCTTAAAAGTCAGTTCGTAAAAAAAGCGGTTGGCCGTTTCTTTCGAATCATTATCCTGAGCGCTAATAAAAGCAAAAAGAGCAATAAAGAATATTGAAAATAGCTTTTTCATTTTTTCTAATGTTTATTTAATTAGTTAGTGGTTACTAACTTTTGTTACAGTTTTTTATGTATTATTTTTTTAAGAATAAAATTTATGATTTTGTTAAAACAATTTCACCGGTAAAAATTTTAACTTTAACTCACTTAAAAACAAAACAATATGGATACTTTATCACAACTTAAAAATGAAATTCAGAAGGAGTATCAGACTACCAAAAAATTTTTTGAACTCTATCCTGAAACCCAAAATGATTTTGCTCCTCATGAGAAAAGTATGAAAATGATGCCTCTTGCCACTCATATTGCAGAAATATTTGAATGGCCGAATACAATTCTTAAAACCTCAGAACTGGATTTTGCCAATAACGATTATCAGCCAAAAAAATTTACTACAAAAGAGGATCTTTTAAAAGCCTTGGATGAAAACTACCAACAGGGAATGAATGCCCTTGAAAATGCTAATGAAGATAAGCTAAATGAAATGTGGGCTCTAAAACATAATGGCCAGGAACTTGCAAAATGGACCAAATACGGATCTATACGTCACGGACTGAATCAGATTACTCATCACAGAGCTCAGCTTGGCGTGTATTACCGGCTGAATGATATTCCTTTACCTGGAAGTTATGGCCCTTCTGCTGATTATCAGGGCTTTCAATAGCTTTTAAATATATCTCAACAAAAAACCAATCTCAATGAGATTGGTTTTTTGTTTTATTTGAAGTTGAATTTTACTGTGAACATGACCTGGCTTGGACGGAGTTGATATCTTGTAAAAGAAGTATATGTGGAATTAATTTCATAATTTTCAAATACTTTTTTATTGGCGATATTCATCCATTTCAATTCAAAATCAATATTCTTTTTAGACCATGTAAACTGATAAGAAAGGTCATAGAATCCGTTGTGATATTTTTGATCTGTAGCTGATGCATTTGTATTTACCTGATCCCAATTGAATCCAATAGTATGGTTTTCGATTGGATAAAAGAATACACCAAGATTATGCTTGAATCCTGTAGTTGTAGCATTTGTACTAACCTCACCTGTACTCGTCTGTTTAGTTCTTGTAAAACTTGCGTTATAATCCAAGCTCATCCAACTAAAATAAGTATTATTAAATTTCACACCATATGACTGTCCGTTATTCTTATTGGTATAGGAGTCATTATTCAAAAAAGCATCAGACTTTGATGTATTGTTACTATAGCTTAGGGAAGCATTTGTTTTAAATTTTGGAAAATACTTACCTACTTCTGCACTATACCCATTACTTAAAACATTATTATCCTGAACCTTATAATTCATAGCAGTATACCCGTTGATGATTGTTGGGTTCGAAATTAAATTTCTTTTCGCATCAGAGTATCTGTAATTAATATTAAAAAATAAATTATTTAATGGGTTTCTATATTCTATTCTTGTTCCTGCTGATTTATTATTATTCTGAGGAATCGGGTTTTTAGGATCCATAACATTAATTCCGGATGGTGAAGTCATTAAGAACCCCGAATAAGCTGTATTGATTTCTCCAAAGTTATTATTAATATTGGCATTTACCGAAGCTTTCCAGAAAGAAGCAAATGTATATTGAGCAAAAACACTTGGTTCAAAAGTAACTTTATTTAATTCTCTTGAAACCGATCTTAATGGATCTTCAGCTTTAATATTATTAGAATTTACTGGAAAGTTTGCATATAACATCCAAGAATCATTCTTATAATTTACACCTAAACTTCCGTAAGGAGTTGCCGTCGTATATTTAAGATCATTACTATATTGAGTTAATGCAGGATTAGCAATTGATTTAATATTTGATAAATCTGATACTAAATCAGTTGATTTAAAATTAAATCCAACTTCAGGAGTAAATGTCCATCCTTTTGTAGAGAATCCAATATTTGCGGAATGGTTCGCCTCAAAAGTTTTAAGTCTCAAATTTTGCCCCACAAAATCACTTGATGAATCTGCCGTAAATCCAGGAATCTGTAAATATGATGATGGAGAAACACTAAGAGTTTGCTTATCTGTCTGATAACTTATAAAAGACAATACATTTACCATTTTCTCTTTCCACGGGATTATTGTACTCAATGAGTTTTGGAAGGAACTTGTAGGAGATTCTAATGCTTCAGCACCATTTCTTTGTAATGTGCTATTTGTCGTTGTTCTATCTACGACGCCTCTATCTGCATTCCAATATTGAGAAAAGCTAGTAGTATTTTTGAAAAATCCTTTTTTAGCATTCTTCGTAAAAATTAATTCTCCTTTTGCTTTATCAGTGTAAAAGTTATTATGAGTCGTTTGGAAGACTGAATAGGCTGGGTTATCTTTTGTAGCAAAAAAATCATATTGAGTATAAGATTCTCTTTCTACAGAATTATTTGTATAATTTGCGTTTGCTTTAAGTTCCCACTCTTTTTTCTTATCGATATTGGTAAGATAATTTGCTGATAAATAATGAACATTATTCATTAAGTACCTTTTTACCGGAAGATTGGGCGTGCTCGCATTTTCTACATTCAACCAATCATTTTGAGAAGCATTAATTCTTCTTCCTTCAAACCTGTTTCCGAAAGCCAAAATATTTCCTTCATTTTCCACCTGTTCTCCCATATTATTGGTTTTGTAGTTCGCTACCCACTGACTCTTCTTACTAAAGAACATTGGAGTTAGTTTCACGTTCCACAACCAGGGATCTCCAAAACCAGTCCCAACTTCTCCACGGCCGGTCATGGTAACAGACTTTTTTAGTTTAATATTAATTGCGGCCTGATCTGAAGGTACTTTATTCTGTAGGATTTTTACGGGTTGATGGTTTTCAAGCACTTCTACTTTGGCAACAGCATCTTTTGGTAGAGAGTTACTTATGGTTCCGTAACCTCCTTCCATCAGGTCTTTTCCTTCTACATAAAATTTATTGATGGCATTTCCCTGATAAAGAATCGTTCCGTCTGCATTAACTTCAATACCCGGCATTTTTTTCAAAACGTCTGCCAGACTTCGATCGTTTTTACTGTCAAAAGCTTTAAGATCATAAGAAATGGTATCTCCTCTAGCCGTCACCATTTTGGTCTTAAGCTTTACTTCCTTTATTTCAGTGGCTTCAGACTCCATTTTAAAATTCAGATTCTGATCACTATTGCTGATTTGCTTTGTGATGGGCCTTTGGTTGAAAGCTTTTACTTTCAGATCGACATTAGATTCCCCGGTTGTGAAAGTTACTTTATATTCTCCTTTCGAGTTGGTAATTCCATATGCCAGGATTGCATCTTTTCCAGGCTCTTCCACAGTCACACTCGCACTTGGGATTGCCACTCCATCTTCATCGGTAATTTTTCCTGAAACCGTTTTCTGTGCAAAAGACAAAACTGAAAAAAGCAACATCAGAAATAAAGAAATATTTTTTCTCATAATTATTATTTGTGTAATTAGTTAATGGTTATAGATTTTTGTTACACTTTTATAAGGATGCAATTTAAATCTAAAAGTTAAATTTAATTATCACTACAAAAATAGTTATATTTTGGAAATCTGTGATATTTATTGATAATATTTTCTCTATGTGAATTAAAACTTATAATTTTTATTTAGACTAGATATTTAAAATGATGATTTGAATCATAGATTAAAAAAAAATTAAAGCATACATCGTAAATTTTTATTTAATAATTTTGTAACATAAAATTTATAAAATGGGAATTAATTTAAAGCCTATAGATATTGTAGATGACATTACACAAGAAGAGTTCATTGAAAAATATCTAAAGCCGAGAAAGCCTGTTGTCATTAAAAATATGGCAAAGAAATGGCCTGCTTACCAAAAATGGACAATGGAATATATGAAAGAGGTTGTAGGAGATGTGGAAGTTCCTTTATATGACAGTTCAAAGGCCGATCCAGCAGCTCCCATCAATGCTCCGACAGCCAAAATGAAGTTTGCAGATTATATAGATCTTATCCAGAGAGAGCCTACTGATCTAAGAATATTCTTTTTCGATCCCATCAAGCACGCTAAAAAACTGCTTCAGGACTATATTTCTCCAAAAGATTTAATGGGAGGTTTCCTTGATAAATATCCGTCTATGTTCTTCGGAGGAAAAGGTTCTGTAACCTTTCTTCACTATGATATTGACATGGCTCACATTTTCCATACTCATTTCAACGGAAGAAAGCACGTTCTTCTTTTTGATTATAAATGGAGAGAAAGGTTGTATCAGATTCCTTATGCAACCTATGCCTTGGAAGATTATGATATTGAAAATCCTGATTTCAAAAATTTCCCGGCATTAGATGGTGTAGAAGGTATTGAATGTTTCCTGGAACACGGAGATACTCTATTCATGCCAACCGGTTGGTGGCACTGGATGAAATATCTGGATGGAAGTTTCTCTATTTCTTTAAGAGCCTGGGACAAATCATGGGCTGTAAAGGCGCATTCTTTATGGAATCTTACGGTTCAGCGTAAATTTGATGATATCATGAAGAAGAACTTCAAGAAGAAGTATATGGACTGGAAAGAAAAATTAGCTATTAAACGAGCTGAAATTGCTTTAAAAAGAGGCTTACCAAAATAACAAAAAAGACGTTTCAAATTGAAACGTCTTTTTTTTGTTTAATAATTTTCACGAAATAAAAAATCCTCAACACACGGTCAAGGATTTAATTAAAGTATTAATATTTATAATGAAAGTGGTGTTTCCAGCGATTTATTAAGTAAAAATATTCCCGGAGAAATTCGGGAATATTTTAAAGTCCCTTATTACTGTTTAATTTTTTATAGTTGCATTTTACCATTCAAGTAATATGCCAGAAATAACAATTTGATTGAAAAAAATTTATTTTTATTTTTTTATACTATAAGTTTAGTTTAAGCTCTAAAACGGTACACTTTTAGATGAGATGATTTTAACACCAAAAAATATTACCTATGAATTCATCTACACAATCTGAAAGCACCAATTCTCATTTTAACAGAGAAGTTGAAAGGCAAAAAGCAATTAAAGCTCTGGAAAAGGCAAAAAGCATTAAAAGAAAAGTTGTTTTCTTACCCCAAGGAGCGACAGGAAATCCAAATTTTACAATTTAGATTATAAAAAATAAGCTGCAGTTTGTAGCTTATTTTTTTCTGAATTTTAAGAACTTAAAAGTAGCTCCTCCATATTCCTTGTTATTTCATTACAAGAGAAACATGCTTCATTTCCATCCTGAGAGAACCATCTGCACTGAGATCGAATCGGGCAGAATGATAATGCTGTATTTTTGACCGTACCAAGATTCTGAACTTTTTTGGATAAAGAGCATTTAGATTCTTCATTATCCCATTGCGCACAACCCTTTTCAACACATTTTCCTGCGAAACGGAATCTTTGTTCAAGATGATTATTCTGCTGAATAAACTCTTCTGTAACAGTAAGAGGGGTAATAAATTGCACTCTTCCGTCTTTGTTGACCACTCCAAAAAGCTGTGCCCCAACTTTTCCAACATAGCTGGGACACATCTTCTTTGAAGAATGAGAATCAGCCTCCATAACTTTTGATCTGCTGCTGGATATCTTTAATCTGTGCCTGGATATCAATCCCGTGTTTGAATATAATGATTCCCCACGGAAACCAGTCTTTTACTCTAAGAGGCTTCGTCAGTCCTTTGAAATCTCTGTATGCTCCAAAGGCCTGTGTATTATCGACTTTTGATAGTTCAGAAAGAACAACATTCTGAATTCCTCTGTCGATGTTTTTCAGCTGCTCGTCTGAAAGGTCTACACCTTCCAATGAAACGAAAAATTGCTTTTTAGTTGCCATAATTTTAGTTTTTATTGGTTTTTATAAAGCAAATTTCGGAAGATAAAAAACAAATCAAATCAGTAAAACCAACAATTCCGCATGTGAAATACACGGAAATTATATACTGATTATCAATAAATTAAATCAAATTTAAAAATCTATAAGATTCTATAAATCGGATATTGTCTGAACGTTTTCTCTTCAAAATAAGGGGAGTTTCTGTAGATCCAGTCCAACTGAGCCGTTCCGTCATCCGCAAAAGCTTTGTCTGATGCTTTTTTGGCTTCAAACTTTTGTTTTAAATCTTTATCATTTTTTAATAATTCGGCCGCTGTATCTTCAAAGATATAGGCAGAATAATATTCTTTCTGGGCTAAAATTCCGTCAAAGAAATTCCAGTTGAAAAAAGAATCCAAAGCTTCCGGTTCTAATGTTTCAATAATATATTTTACGCCCTCCTGATTGGTTGGAATAAGATAATCTCCTGATAAAAAAAGTAAATTTTTAGTTGATTTATCAACTATAGTTTCAAAATGCAGATAGTGCCCTTCATAAGGATTCTTAACGGTCTTAAAATCATTGATTTTATAGGATTCTACCGAAATTAGACTGTCTTTTTTAATCGGCTTCATCTGAATCTGATTTCTTTTCAATTCTTCAAGCACACGATATTGTGACTGAGGAATCACATAATATTTAGGGATTGTGATATAACCTGTCGGAACTGCCGTTG
Organism: Chryseobacterium sp.; assembly: GCA_039594975.1. Lineage (GTDB taxonomy): Bacteria > Bacteroidota > Bacteroidia > Flavobacteriales > Weeksellaceae > Chryseobacterium. The sequence continues at coordinate 19,253 of JBCNMJ010000008.1, forward strand.
TGAACAGCTTTATTTTCTTTGTAAACGGTTTATTTCGATCATAATACAATCTTGGCTTTCCGGAAATTTCGCTTGGCTTATATTTTCCTTCAAAACCTTTAAAATCCATAGTAGAATATTTTGTAGAATCAATTTTCCAGCGAATTCCATATTGTTTTCCTGCCTGATATTGTTTTAAATTTTCAATTCTAAGCTGTTTAATCTTTTTATAATCCTTATCTAAATTCTGAAGATTCACCAACATGTATTTGTACGTAGCATCTACCCTTTTGTCATACGGTTTCAGCATGTGCGTTTCCGGAACGGTTCCTAAAGAATTGAACAATGTGGTGTAACCTGTAGAATATCTTGGAGAGTCTTCAAAAGAAGCAAACCCTATTTCCGGAACATCACCATGAATATTAACGTAAGGCGTACTTTCGTATCCTAACTTATTTAAATCTTCAAGATTTTTCGCCTGATAATTGTTGTAAAAATAATCTCCCAATATATTTCCCAAACGTTCCTTGAAAGTAGAAATATAAGTGAACGTATACTGATAATCTGCTCCGTTGCTTACATGATTATCAATAAAAACATCCGGTTTCAGCCATTGATAGATCTCCTGAAAGCTTCTCGCATTTTTGGTATCAGCTTTGATGAAGTCCCTGTTCAGATCATAATTTCTTGCATTTCCTCTGAACCCATATTGTTCCGGGCCATTCTGATTGGCTCTGGAAAATGAACCACGATTCAGCATTCCACTCACATTATAGGCTGAAATAGCTGCAACGATGAAATTTTGTGGCGTTTTAATCTTTTTTGTAGCTAAATCTCTCATCAGCATCATGGTAGCATCTATCCCGTCCGGTTCACCGGGATGGATCCCGTTATTAATGAACAAAACAGCTTTATCTTTTCTTAATTGACTGAGACCTTTTTCAGGAAAAGGATTGTAAACAACCACATAAATCGGTTTTCCATTGTCGTCTTCACCCTTTTTTAAATATTGAATCGTACCGAAGTTGTTAGCTAAATTCTGATAATAGGCGTTCATCTCGTCATACGTAACATTCTGATTTCCATTTCCTTTTTCAAAAGGAGTCTGGAATTGAGTCTGAGCAACAAATAAAGAAGAAGCAAAAGAAAATAAAAGATATTTCAGTTTCATGAAAGTGATATTTCGGGCTTTAAAATTACTTTGTTTTTGTAGAATGGCGTAATTTTTTAACGCAAAGGCCACAAAGATTTTTCTTTAAATTGTTTGAAAATATTTTTCGTTCATTAAGGCGTTTCACTCAGCAAAGAAGTCTTTTAAAGAAATTGTCATTCTGAACATAAACCAAAGGTTTACAAACGTAGTTCAGAAGTGGAGTGAAGAATCTCTATGATGTTTACTTGAGATTCTTACTTCGTCAGAATGACAGGCTTGAAATTAATTTTTACTATGTCAAATAAACTTGATTCCCTGATGAGAATCTCGTTTGACTTGACTAAAATTCAAATTTGATTTTCCAAAAAATACCCCTAAAAGTTAATACTTATAGGGGTGTATTTTAATTCATTTTTCAATTAAAAAGCATACCAACGTCCACATTGATTAACGCAAAATGGCTCAAGATCAGGATCTGTGGTAGAAGCTTGAAGACAAGCTGCCTCACTACTATAATATGGTTTACCTGAAGCCCACCAAGATGCACATTCTGGTGTAATTCCTCCTTTAATGGATTTTAAATTTTCTCTTGAAATTTTGTTTAATTTTTTCATAATGATTTTGTTTGATTTTCCTACTCTATAAGTTTTTCGGACACCCCTATATTAATACACTAATATATGAAATATTCAATATGAAAATAATTTTTTTTATAATCGTATTAATTTTTTTGATTACTCTTTATTATTGGAAATATATTTAGCAGCCACAAAATCTGTCAGCCAAACCTTATTTTCAGAAAGGAAAAATATATTTCCGTCTTCAAACATCTTCCCTGTTCTGATGGTTAAAATAACCGGTTGTCCATGTCTCATTCCGACTTTAGTTGCAGTTTCCTTATCCTGACTTAAATGAACGTGCTGTCGATTTCTCTTTTCGATTCCTTTTTCTAAAATGGAATCTATATTTGTTTGAGCCGTTCCGTGATATAGAAATTCCGGCGGTTGTTGCGGCTTCAACGCCAGATCAATATCAATCGAATGCCCTTGATTTGCTCTGATTTTAGTTTTATCTTCATTAAAAATAAAACGTTTTTTATCATTCGTTTCCACCACTTCATCCAATTCTTCTAAAGTAAAGACCACTTTATGTCTTGAGCATTTATCTTTTAATTCATCAACATTCGCCCAACCGTTTTCATCTAATTTTAAGCTAATGGTTTCGGGTTGATGCCTCAGAATTAAGCTTAGAAATTTACTTATTCTCTTCTTTTGTTGTTCGTTCATCGTTTGTGTTTTTCATTTTAATAATTTATTATCCAGCTTAATACATAAATTTTCAATATCTTCCTTTCTCGCCAATACCTCAATCCATTCTCCCGGAATATTTTCAAAGCCATAATAAATTCCGGCAATTCCTCCTGTGATGGCTCCGGTTGTGTCGGTATCTTCTCCTAAATTGACTGCTTTTAAAACAGCTTCGGAATAGCTTTCAGAATTCAGAAAACACCATAAAGAAGCTTCTAAGCTGTGAAGAACATATCCACTGCTTTTAATTTCATCCTCAGGAAAAGTTGAAATATCACTCTTTAAAATTCTATCAAAAAGTTGAATCTCTTTTGGGTTAAAACCTTGAATTTCTGTAAATTCCAAAGCTATCTTTTGGGTATGATAATAAGTTTCCTCCTTATTTTTTCCCTTGATTAATTCAATCGCAAAAATCACATAGATAAAGCATGCAAAAACTGAACGAAAATGTCCGTGAGTAATTGATGAAACTTCCTTTACAGTTTGATATAATTTCTCAATATTTTCTTCTTCTTTAAGATAAAAAGCCAAGGGAAGAGTTCTCATCAAAGAACCGTTCCCATTGTCTTCTTCAAAAATATTTCCGGAAAATTTTGCACTCTCTCCCTTAATTAACCTTGCAATGGAATGCCTTGTCGTTCCGCCAATATCGAAAAGTCTTCCGTGAGCAGTCCAATGTCCGTATTTTACCCATTTCACAAAGCTTTCTCCAATCTTTTCCAGATCATATCCTTTGGTTAACTGTTCTGCTATGCAAAATGTCAATGAGCTATCATCGCTCCAAGTTCCTTTAGGTTGATTCCAGGAACCAAATTCCAGCATTGTTGTTACCGGAAAACTTTTTAATTCCTCTCTTCTTTTAAATTCCACCGGAACACCTAAAGCATCACCGATGCAAACACCAAAGATTCCTGCTTTTACATAATCTTTCATTAAGCAAGATCTAAGAGTTTATCAAACAGCAATTTCATTCCCTGAGTTGCCGTTTCTTTCATCACAACGGCTCTTTGTCCATATCCAAACCCTGTTTCATTAGGATTGATCACAATCAACAGACAATCATCCTTGATATCATGCAGTAATCCTGCAGCCGGATACACCTGCAAAGAGGTTCCGATCACCAGAAAAATATCCGCTTCTTTCGCTTTTTTTGTAGCCTCTTTCATCAAGGGAACATCTTCTCCGAACCAAACGATAAAGGGTCGCAACTGAGCGCCATCTTCAGCTTTATCACCGATGTTGATGTCGTCTTTTTGTTCGTAAATCAGGTTTTTATTGTTGCAGGAACATGATTTGAATAATTCTCCGTGCAAATGCAAAATATTTGTAGAACCTGCTCTTTCGTGCAAATCGTCGATGTTTTGCGTGATAATCTGAACATCGAAATACTTTTCTAATTCGGCTAACAATTTATGTGCATCATTTGGTTCCACTTCATGAAGCTGGCGACGTCTCTGGTTGTAAAACTCCAACACCAAAGCTCTGTCTTTTCGCCATCCTTCCGGACTTGCCACATCCGTTATACTATGATTTTCCCAAAGACCATCTCCGTCTCTGAAGGTTTTTATTCCGCTTTCGGCACTGATTCCGGCGCCAGTTAATATGGTTAGTTTTTTCATTTTTTTATTATTTATTGTTTTTAACGCAAAGCTTGCGAAGGTTTTCCTTTAAAATATTTGAAAATATTGTTCGTTCGCAAAGACGTTTCACTCAGCAAATGAGCATTAATTTACTTTTCTAATAATTTTCTTATAAATCTCTTCATTTTCATCATCAAAGCAGACAAAAATAACTTTTTCTATGACCTCTGATTTGAAATTCTTTACCTCGTCAATAGCAATCTTTCCAGCCAATTCTTTCGGAAATCTATAAACTCCGGTGCTTATATTAGGAAAAGCAATAGTTTTCACTTCAAGACTTTCAGCCAATTTTAATGAATTGTTATAACAATTTGCCAATAGTTTTGATCCTTTTTCTTCATCTCCATTCCAAACCGGACCGACTGTGTGAATCACATATTTTGCAGGAAGATTTCCGGCTGTTGTAACCACTGCTTCTCCTGTTTTACATTTTCCCTGTCTGTTTCTGATTTCGATACATGCATCCAAAATCTGTTTTCCTCCCGCACGATGAATCGCTCCATCAACACCACCACCGCCTAACAATGATGAATTTGCTGCGTTGACGATAACATCTGCTTGTATTTTGGTGATGTCGCCTTTTATTAATTCAATTTTCATAAAACTTGCTGTTTTTCCAGTTTTCAACATTATTTGTCCAATCCGGAATTGTATTTTCATCACAACATAAAATGCTTATTCCTCCTGCCATTGCACAGGTTGTGTCTCTGTCGCCTAAAGCTGAAACAGTATTCCAAAGACATTCTTCAAAATTGTTTCTATATCTCGAAAGCATCCAGATGACAATCGGAACTGTGTCCTGAACGGTCATCTTGATTCCATTTCCTAAAGTTTTGACTAATAATTCAACACTTGGATTTCCGTCTAAATACAACGCTTTATTCAATTTACTTTTCATATCGGAATCATCCAATTCATTTTGAATTCTTTGAACAAAATCCTGTTGATTTAATTGTATTAATCCCAATTTTTCCTGAACTGCAAAAGCTGCCGCCAAAGCAATGGCTTTTGTTCCTTCTATTGCTTCTTTGTTGGCGTGAGTGACTTCGCAGGAAAGTTCTGCATTTTGTTTAAGCTGAACTAAATTATCATAAAAATAGGCTCCAATTACAGCCGCTCTCATCGCTCCACCATTTCCCATTGAACCTTGTCCTTCAAATTTTGAATAAGAAACATCTTTCCAATTTTCTCCGCTTTTTATCGCTCTGAAATACTGATGCATCGAAGGTCCGTAACCTCTGTTGATGTCCAAGTAATAATTTTTCGTAAACTCTTCTGCTAAAAAATACTGACTGATCTTGCCGAATTTTTCTAAAGATTTGAAAACGGCAATTGTCATAATCGTATCATCGGTAAAATCCAAAGGACTTTCTGGAATAATTCTCTGATGAATGTGGGTTTTAATCAAACTTTCTTCCCCGAAAAAACTTTCTCCAAAAGCGTCGCCAATGGAAATTCCCTTTAAGGATTTTGAAGCAAGTAAAAGTTTATTTGTTCTCATTATATTTCTTCAAACGGCTTTATCATCTCATCCTTCTTCGAAAGAATCGCAAAAACCACTCTTTTAAATTTATTTTTATACTTTCCGTGAAGGTATTTTTTAAATAATTCCGCGATTTCTTTTGGATCATTTTTGAAAACGCCGCATCCCCAAGCTCCTAAAATTAAAGTTTCATTCCCTTGATGTAAAGCTAAAGCCAACATTTTATCTGTTCTTACATCCATCGCTCCGAAAATTTCATGAGCTCTTTCCGGTTCCTGACGTTTGACAACTCCTGCATTCACCGCAGGAGACGTGATAAAATTACATAAAACCGGTTTCGGCAGCAATTCACCTTTATCCTTTCTGAAAACAGGAACTTTCGAGCTGTAAATCATCATATCGGTGTAGAAACAAGATTCCATTTCGCGATGAATTTTGTAATAATCCCAACCTTGAAGTAAACTTTCGTGCAATCCTGAAGTTCTTGCCAGGCTTTCTTCCTGAGCTTCAGCTCCGTTGATGAAACCTCCTCCCGGATTTTTTGCTGATGCGAAATTCAGACACATGATTGTTTCCTGATTTTCTTCTTCGGCTAATTGTAAAATCGCTTTTAAAGAACTGCATCTCCAGACTTCAAGCTGCGTTTCAAAATGGGTTTCAGGAAGTTCGTTATTTGCCAATTCTGAAAGTTCGTCGGGATAGAACAAAACTGTCCCTTTCGTTGAAACTTTCAATTCGTTTTCTATATTTATCTTTTCGTTGTGTTCGTTTATATAATATTTTCTGGCCAAGATCTCCAGTGTATCTTTTGCCATTCCTTTATTGGTCATCGTTAGTTTTTTTATGTTTAATAATAAATTTTCTACATCAGCATTTGCAGGCTCTTTAAAATCTTTTCCCATAAATACTTTCCTCACTTTAATATCTCCTACAATCGCCTGATTAAAAGCATCTAATTCTTCTGAAGGAACCCATAATTCATTATGATTTTTAGCGCCAACATTTTGCGCAGGATATTGATTGACAACTTCTTCTAATACTTCAAATTCAGTTACAAATCCAAGATAATTTCCTGCTTCATCCCTGGTGTTCCATTTTTCTGCAATTTCGGCAGCGTAATTTTCATCTAAAACGGGATAGAAAATGGGTTGCCATTCCAATCTTGGAGGAAATTTTTTGAAATTGCTTTCTATAATTAATAGCATTTCTTTTTCTCCGACGGGTCTGTATAGTGTTTTTGTTTTCATGTTACTTGATTTTAATTTTACCTAAACTTAAACACTTTTCAATATTTTTTAAAGTTCCGCTCTTTCTTTTTTCATCACTATTGAAATCGATGGCTAAAAAATGAGTACAACGTTCTATTCCGAACAGATCTCTTTCATAATCAGAATTAAAACCTCCAATTATTTTCCAGTTTTTTGCCTTTGTTTGAAATAAGTTGGCAAAATATCTTGGTCTTTTTCCTACATGTAAAACGGTCACATTTTCAGATTTGTCCTTTAAAAATTCCATCATTAAAGTATCGGTTCCTGAAAAATCTCCGAGAATAAATTCACATTCAGAAAGATTTAATTTTTTTAAGGGTTCTATATAAAACTGATGAAAATTTTCCCAAGACAAATTCCCATTTCCAGATACGTATATTTTTTTCATCATTGTGTTTTTTTTACATTCTTAATTTTAGTTTTTAACGCAAAGGGCGCAAAGATTTTTTTTAAACTTGGTGTATATTTTTAAGTTGGCAAAGGCGTTTCACTTAGCAAAGATCACAATGTTGTCAATTCTTTTTAAAATCCTTCGAAAACGGAGAATAAGACCCAAAAACGGCATCAAATTTCACCTTCAGATTTTCTATTTTAAATTTTTCATCCAGCTGGTCTAAACAAGTTACCACCAAATTTTTCTTTTGAGCAACAACATAGGCTTCATCTGTTTTCAGGGCATAATTCAGCAAATCATAATCCAAATCTCCGAAACGCAGATCCTTTTGAAACTCATTAAAAGTACAGGTTTCTTCTTCATTATTTTTCAATGCTAATGATTTTTCATTGCTCATCCATCCGCTTCCGTGACGGGTTGAATAACTTCTGGTCACATAAAACATTTCGATATCATCAATTTTTAATAATTGACAGATTTCATACGCATTTTTAGAAGTCGTATTTGCAAAAGTTACATTCGGAAAAACGCCGTGATTCATGTCCAGCAAAATCCCCTGACTTCCTTCAAAAATAAGATGATTAAATGATTTTAAATAATCATACCCTTCTATTTTCCAATCCATTTTATCAATCGCTTCTAAAAAATTCTGCAATGCATTTTCAATTTCTTCTCCTTCTTCAAAACCGTAATAATTGGCAATTCCCTTTAATTTTTCAATCAGCATCGCTCTTGGACCCATTAAATCAACGGCAAATAATTTAAATGGACTTTCATTTCTTTTCATCGTTGCGCCCACTCCTTTTCCACAGGTTCCATGTTCTAAATTTTTCACATTTTTTCTGTTGTATAATACATCAAATGGTGTCGTTACTTTTGCCAAAGGATGAATAATCAGGTCAATATTTCCGTTTTTCTGGATTAATTCTTCTCTTTCATTGAACAAAAACGTTGGATGAATCGTGCAATGCTCCGTAAAATAGGAAGGCAAACCACGCAGCGCACCACTCGCAAAACTGGAATGAACATGTTTTTGATCATCAATCATCACCGTATGCGCCGCCTGCTGACCTCCGGAAAACCGAATAACTACAGACTCAGGATGTTGCTGAGCCAGAAAATCGGTGGTAATGCCTTTTCCTTCATCCCCAAATCCTAAGCCTATAACTATTTGTGCAGTTTTCATTTTTAATACATTTGAATATTATCTAATCCTTTTAAATCCGTCGTTTTCGTAAAGCTATCTTTACATCTGCTGCAAACCACTTCTTTAATCACTTTCGGAACGTCTCTGTAGTCTTCAATAGATAAACAGTTTTGTCCTAACAGATCTTTCCAGCCTTTATCAGCATTAACTGCCTGTGCGGAATGCAGAACACTGATGTGGAAAACCTCATATTTCTTCTGAGCTTCGGCCAATAATTCTGTGTGCTTGAAAGTCTGCTGTCCCGTTCCCATGATTTCTCTGATCGCAGAAGCAGGAAGCGTTTTCAAACAGGGTTCATCACCAACAGTAAATAACAATCCTTTCTGGTTTCTCTTTTCAAAAGCATCCGTTCTCGTATGAAAAGCGGCAAAATACCAAGCCAATAGATAACTTTCTCCTGCATTTCCTCCGCCTCCGGATTCGATATACGTTCTTGTCAGCCACATATCCAGCTCCTCGTCTCCGGATTCAAACTGCCCGACCTGCAATGGATAACCATCACATTCATGATCTCCGATTCCTAAAAATAAAAGTGCTGCATCTGGAACGCCGCCCTGAATAATTCCGCCCATTAATTTCGGAAGACCTTCCTGAATCAGATCATAAGGAATATATCCCATACTTCCCGTTACATCCAATCCTAAAATAATAGGAACCGAGTTCGGATGAACGTCTGAATCTCTTGATTCCCTGAAAGAAATACCATGTGGATTCATCGATTCGTGTGCTTTTCTTTTTGCATTCTGTGTGAAAATTTCACTTGCAGATTTTGATGCATATCCAGCTTTCTTTGCTCTGTCAAAACGAGCATCCACGTCGTATCTTGTACTTCCCATAACTTAAATTTTTTTGCCAAATAAATATTCAAATCTTTTTCTTGTCAGTTCTAGCTGAATATTTAAATTTCTGATGATTAATGATAATTCTATGTCTTTCTGAACGAATGCTTCCGGCTGAAAATCAGCGAATGTCAAACTGTTTTTGTCTAAAGGACTGATGTCGATTAAGCCTTCCTGCTCTCTTTCCAGCCTTTTGATCTTCAGTTCAATATCTTCTACTCTTCGCCTGTAAATAAGCTCTGCATCTTCTCCGATAATTCGGGCACGGTCTTCTCTGATCTGATCATTATTTCTCTGTAATGATTCGATGAATCTGGGTTTTAAGTCTTCTTCCATAATCCATTTATTTTGTGTTGATTTTACGCTAATTAGAAACTGCATGGTTTTGTCATAATTCTTTTCGAACTATTTTTTAGAATACATGACATCCGTTCTCAAAACGTACTTTAAACCACTGATTAAAGTTTTTCCTTCATGTCTCAAAGGACGGTAAAAAACCAATGCATAACCTTTCTTCGGTGTCACAGTAAACAGATTTTCAAATTCGGTTTCTCCACCTTCAAAATCGTCATTCAGGTAAATTAAAAATGTGTAAAAGCTTTTCTCATTTTCATTTCTAATGTAACTTCCATCACGGTGCATTTTGAATCTCTGTCCTGAAGAATATTTATAAATTCTGAACATTTCGTTAAAATCCAAAACTTTATAATCTTCATGAGTCTGAGGAAGAAATTCAACAGCTTTTTCGAAAAGATTTTTAGCTAAATCATTATCGAAGATCATGAGTCTGTCGTTGTTTCGAACTCCTTTGCTCATCATCTGTCGACCACCCATATTGATTTTGGCTTTTTCAAAGACTTTATCTTCCGTTTGTTCAATATAATGATCGCATTCTTCATCAGTCAGAAAATTTTCTATAATAAAAATCTGTGGGTGTAATTCTTTCTTTTTCATAATCAATACTTTGCTGTTGGGTTATGTGTTTTTACCTTCTTAATTCATCTCTTACTTCCATCAAAGCAAATCCTAAAAGATTTTCACCATTCCATAATAGTGGATTTTCTACTCTCGTATCTGTTTCCAGCATTCCGATTCCCCATATTTTATCATATGGACTGGCTTCTACCAAAATCTTATCATTTGTTGAAAGCAAAAATTCCTTAAACTTTTCATTTTGTGAAAATTTCAAAAGATTTCCTTGCTTTACAATATCATACTTATACTCATCCCAGATTTTAGGATCAAAATTCTTGACTTTTCTACCTAAACTTTTTGCCTGATTAGGAGAATTTGAAATTAATATTTCCTGTAAAGTTTCATGATCATTGAATAATCTTGCTTTTCCGGCCATCATATAATGTTCAGCTGTTTTGTAGACAATTCCGTTTTCTTCAAACTTAAATGGAAACCATTGACTGAAACACGACTTTGTAATTTCATCTTTCGCAGTATGTCCCCAAAATAATAAAAACTTCAGCTTTTCTTTTCTCTGGAATCTTTCAATTATATTTTGTAAGTGATATTTCATTATTGCGTTATTTTTACACAAATTTAAAAGAATATGATTTTATCTTCCAAATTTATTTGTGTTAATTTTACGCTAATTAAATTAATTGATTGATTATCAGTATTAAAAATTTATTTTATTGGAACACGTATTTCTTAAATATTTCCACAAATGGAAACAAAGTTGAATTTTTGAATGAGTTGGAAGCTATCAAATGTTTTGTCATTCTGACGAAGGAAGAATCTTACCTACAATTTATAGATTCTTCAATCCGCTTCGCTACTTTCAGAATAACAGCGAGAAACAACAAGCTAGTCTAGCTCTGTTTTTAAATTTATTTGATTTCAAAATAAAATCCCTGCTCTTCGAGTTCTTTATACTTTTCTTCATTGAAAGTAAATAACTTTCCGGGCCTTCCGCTGCCTTCTTTTTTTAAAGTATTGGTATCATTGAGCAGTCCGTAGCTCATAATTTTTTTACGGAAATTCCGACGGTCAATTTCTTTTCCGATAATGGTTTTATAAAGATTTTCCAAGTCAGAAAAAGCGAATTCTTCATTCAGAAGATTGAACCCGATCGGTTGATACTGGATTTTGGTACGAAGCCTTTTTAACGCAAGATCAATAATGGTTTGATGGTCAAAAGCTAATTTTGGAAGCTGATTCACACTGAACCATTGTGCATCATCCGCATCAGAATCGGCAAACAGCTCATGATAAGAAGGATTTACAAGCCCCAAATAAGCGATCGAAACTACTCTGTTTCTAGGATCGCGGCCCACATTTCCAAAAGTATAGAGTTGCTCCAGAAAATCAGGCTTTATGCCCGCTTCTTCATATAATTCTCTTTTTACGGCATCATCCAGATTTTCGTCATCCAACACCAGTCCACCAGGAAGTGCCCAACCGCCTTTAAATGGCTCAATACTCCTCTTAATCAACAAAAGCTGAAGATCTTTCTTATCAAAATATCCGAAAATAACAGCATCTACGGCAACTTTTATATCCTGTATTTTTTTTGGAGCACTCATTGAATTAATTTGCGTTGTGAATACACAAAATTACACTTTAGCGTAAACAATATCAAGCATAAAATAAAAAAACTTTGCTTTATAATTTTAATTAATTTTATAAACAACTTAAAACTAAACAATTATGAAGAATTTATTATTTGCAGCCTGCACTGCTTTTCTGTTTATTGCTTGTGATAAAGTGAAAATGGATGTAAAAACTGAGAAAACCGAAGAATGGAAACCTGTAGACTCTGCAACGGCAACCAAAGCATGGATGGATTTTGCAACTCCGGGAGATATGCACAAAATGCTGGCTAAATCTGACGGAGCCTGGAACGGCGCCAATACAACCTGGATGGAAAATGGTGCAAAACCCATGACAAGTACCTCTGAAGCCACTAATAAAATGATCTTCGAAGGACGTTATCAGATAAGCGAACACAAAGGAAACTTTATGGGAATGCCTTTTGAAGGAATGAGTATTACAGGATATGATAATGCCAAAAAGAAATTCGTAAGCACCTGGATCGACAATATGGGAACAGGAATTATGAGTATGGAGGGCGAATGGAATGCTTCAACAAAATCTATTGAATTTAAAGGGAAAATGACCGATCCGGCAAGACCAGGAAAAGATTGTGATGTAAGAGAGGTTTATACTTTCGTAGATGACAATACTCAGAAACTGGAAATGTACGGCCCGGATTCAAAGACCGGAAAAGAGTTTAAAACAATGGAAATAACATTTACCCGTAAAAAGTAAATAAAAAAATCCGCAGATATATTTCTGCGGATTTACTTTTATCTTTTGCCTTTATTTGGCTCTTTCACTAATCATTCAGCTTTAATACAGCCATGAACGCCGATTGTGGTACTTCTACTCTACCAATCTGCTTCATTTTCTTCTTACCTTCTTTCTGCTTCTCCAAAAGTTTACGTTTTCTGGAAATATCTCCTCCATAACATTTTGCGGTAACGTCTTTTCTTAAGGCTTTAATGGTTTCTCTGGCAATAACTTTTGTTCCTAATGCTGCCTGAACAGCAATATCAAACTGCTGTCTTGGAATCAGTTCACGAAGTTTTTCACACATCTTCTTACCGATATTATAAGCATTAGAATCGTGAATTAGGGAAGATAAAGCATCCACCATATCTCCGTTGATCAGAATGTCCATTTTTACAAGCTTAGAAGCCCTGAAACCGATCGGATGATAATCAAATGAAGCATAACCTTTGGAAATAGATTTCAGCCTGTCATAGAAATCAAAAACGACTTCAGCTAAAGGCATATTGAAAACCAACTCTACTCTTTCTGAAGTTAAATAACTTTGGTTAACAATTTCTCCCCTTTTTTCTATACATAAAGTCATTACAGGTCCTACGAAATCAGATTTTGTAATGATAGAAGCTTTAATAAAAGGTTCTTCCACTCTGTCCATGATCGAAGGATCCATCATTTCAGACGGGTTGTTGATCAAAATCGGAACTTCCGGTTCTTTTTTAGAATATCCAAAATAAGATACGTTCGGAACCGTTGTGATTACGTTCATATTAAACTCCCTGTCAAGACGTTCCTGAACAATTTCCATGTGAAGCATTCCCAGGAATCCGCAACGGAAACCGAAACCAAGAGCTGCTGAACTTTCCGGTTCAAAAACCAGAGAAGCATCATTCAGTCTTAATTTTTCAAGAGAGAATCTTAACTCCTCAAAATCTTCAGAATCAATAGGATAAATACCCGCGAAAACCATTGGTTTTACCTCTTCGAAACCTTCGATCGGAGCCGCTGCAGGATTTTCAAAAGAGGTAATTGTATCCCCCACTTTTACTTCTCTCGCATCTTTAATCCCTGAAATCAGATATCCAACGTCTCCACACTGGATCGTTTTCTTGGGAACCTGCTTCAGCTTTAAGGTACCAACTTCATCCGCTCCATATTCTTTCCCGGTAGCGAAGAATTTTACCTTTTCATTTTTACTGATGCTTCCGTTCACTACTTTAAAGTAGGCTTCAATCCCCCTAAAAGGATTGTAAACTGAGTCAAAAATCAAAGCCTGAAGCGGAGCATTCGGATCTCCAACCGGAGCCGGGATTCTCTCCACAATCTGCTCCAATAAATGATGAACTCCTTCACCCGTTTTTCCTGAAACTCTTAAAACATCTTCATATTCGCAACCAATTAAATTCATGATTTCATCGGTTACTTCTTCGGGATTTGCAGAAGGAAGGTCAATTTTATTCAAGATCGGAATGATTGTTAAATCATTTTCCAACGCCAAATACAAGTTACTGATTGTTTGTGCCTGAATACTTTGAGCAGCATCTACAATAAGAAGTGCACCTTCACAGGCTGCAATTGAACGGGAAACTTCATAAGAAAAGTCAACGTGTCCCGGTGTATCAATTAAGTTTAATATAAATTTTTCACCTTTATATTCATAATCCATCTGGATAGCATGAGACTTAATAGTAATCCCACGTTCTTTCTCCAAATCCATATCATCCAGCGTCTGAGATTGTAATTCTCTCTGAGATACCGTATTCGTATACTCCAAAAGACGATCCGCCAAAGTACTTTTACCATGGTCGATATGAGCGATTATGCAAAAATTTCGTATGTTTTTCATTTAAGAACTATGTAGTTTGCAAAGATAATAAAATGCAGGATAATTCCTTATTCTTAATTTTATGGAGTGAAATTAATTTCCAAAATTCACAAAACGCGGGATATCTGTCCCAAAAGAATTCATCGGTAAGAGATTATTTCGGTTGCTGTTAAAGTCAAAAACAGAATTATTATCAAATGGCACCCGCGGATAATACATAAAAGAAACCTGAATTCTGTTAAATACCAGAAAAGGATTATTAATGAGGACTCCTACTCCTATTTTGGTGTTCATCGTCGTTTTTAATAACTTGTCATCCGGCATTCCCAACCAGCCTACTGCTGCCGTTAAATACGGACTGAAATGAAAGTTTTTCCAGGTTTTATTAATAAAAAGCTGAAGCTGATATCTTAAAACGAGTTTTTTGGTCCCGATATAATCGGCTGTATACACGGGAAATTCATCTCCCGAAGAAAGATTGATCCTGTCTTTATAAGAATAGTTATGCTCCGGATTTCCCAACGCTAAAGTCGGAGAAAAGAAATGTCTGGCTTTGGCAAACCTCCAGTCCATAAGATGGGTAAAATAAGTTCCATCTAAGCGGAACGATTCACGGTTTTGTTTGTTTTCATTAAAGAATCTTCCAAACTGGGCTTTCACAGTAAAGTATCCAATATTTGTGAAGTCACCATAAGAGGCAGAAATTCCGGCATAAGGAATCACGTCCTTGCTTCTGGATAAAGCACCGGCTGTTATATTAACTGAATTTCCGTAAGCAATATCTTCAGGCAGATCATATTGAAAAATATTTTTCTGAACCGAAAATTTCCGCTGAATATATCCAACAGACATCAGAAAACTGCTGTAAGATCTAAAATACTGAAACTGGTCAGCCTCAGGACTGTCTTTGTACTGATAATTCTGAAAACGCCCTATTAAGGCAATATTACTTGATATTTTTTCACTTGGATCTGATGAAACAGGAATCTGATAGCCTCCCCACAAATCCTGGCTATAGACTTTGATCTGGGCTTCAGGAAACGTAGTTTCCGATTCTATCGGAAGTAAAACGTTTCGCATAAAATATTCAAAACTCAATCCTCCTGCCCATTTCGTTAATGGTGAAAAGAAATCTCTCGTGATATTAAAATTGATTCTTTCATTTTTAGAAAAATCACGTTCACCCAAAATCTGGGCATTAATATAAGAACCAAAAAGATTATACGCTGTATAGCTTCCCAACAAGTAGTTCTGCTTTTCTTTGGAATCATTTCTGTAAAGAAAATCAAATTCGTGCCCTAATCCCAACACATTTTCTTCAGTAAGTCCCAAGCCAATCTTGCTTCCCGAATAACTTAGTCTAGGTTTCAGACTCCAGGAATCGAGAACTTTTACCACAACATCAATAGAGTCTTTAGTGGAAGTACTATCAGAAATACTGATATTAACCCTGTTTATAAAAGGCATTGCTCTAAGCAGACGCTCAGATTCATAAATTTTTTGAGCATTATATTCCTCTCCTTCTCTAAAAAGTAAATAATTATTGACGGTAGAGACTCTGGTATTCGCATGAAGATGATTGGTAAACCAATCGTACCATTTTGATTTTTCTTTTTTATCTTCAGAGCCATATCCAAACGGGTCAATCGTTTGTATTCTGATAGTCCTGATGTGTCTTCCGTTATAGGTTTCCTGCAACAATTTTTCTGTAGTGGTTCTAACAGAAGAAGAATCTGCTTCTCTACGAAATATGAAACGATGAAAAAATTTGGTGACTTTTCTTTTATCAGAAAATTTTTCGATCTTATAATAGATCGAATCTTTCTTTTCTTGGGCATTAAAACACGAAAAGTAGCTTAAAAACAAAACTAAAATTAGAGTTGATTTGTTCATCGAGGAATTAAAAATACGATAATGTTTTTAGTATCAATTTATAAGCCAATATGAATCAATACTCTCTCTTTTCATTATATTTTGTCTAATATGTTTAAATATTAAAAACCATACTAAAACTGTTAAATTATGCAGTATTAATAAAGGTCTACTTTATGACAATGGAACGCATAAGAATATTTCCCACCTCTATTCTACTGATAGCAAATAAAAAAGAGAGACTTTGGTCTCTCTTTTTTATTTAGTTTTACCAAAATTTTCAGGCAAAATATAATGTCCTGTAAAAGGATCAAGATAAACTTTAGAGCCATTAGTATTACGTTTTTTACTGCCTATACTGGCATCTACAACAGCACCAATTACTCCTCCAATGATTCCCCCCGCTGCAGCTCCAATCGAAGCACCACTAGTTGTGGATTCAGGAAATAATTCTGCCTTTGTAACCTCAATAAAAAGACCATTCTCATCTTTAAATATTTCAGTATAGCCAAAAGGAATATTTTTGTATGCAATCCCTTTATATACAAAAGCATAGAAATATCTAATTGCTTTTTTGTCCTCCTCTTTTATTGCTTTTGTAACTATTCCTTTGTCATTAGTCTGCAATGTATATTCGAGATCAGGATTGTATGTAAAAAAGCTATAATAATCTTTATAAACTCCATCTGTTAGCTCAGTTGCCTTTAAAATATCAAGCTTATCTTTTAATAAAGAAGCATAATTTTGAAGTTCATTCTCTGGAATACTAAAATCCCATGGTTTTGCTTCATAAGAATCTTTAAATAAATCTGTTAAAATAAGAGTCGTTTTTCTCGCCAGATTTTGTCCCAAATATGGTGTAGTACGGGATGATGTTGTTGCAACTGTATCTTTTCTATAAACATAATGATATCCATCATCTTTTTTAATGAAAATGCTGGCTCTCAACTCAAGTTTTCCAATTGAATATTTTTCTTTTTTATCTTCAGAAATATTTAATTTCTCCAGTAAAAGAACCATATTGTCATTACCTCTTACCGGATTATATTTATAAAACCAATTTTGAATATCTTTACTTGCATCATTTTCGAAAGCAACTTTTATTTCGTCTTTATGATACATTACCGATCCGATTTCCTGACTAGCTCTTTGATCTATCACTATAAAACTTTTGATAGAGTTTTTGCTGTCTTTAATAGATTTGGAAAGATCTATAATTTCTGTTTTCTGCGAAAATAATGCTCCTGAAAATAAAAGGAATAATAAAATTTGCTTCATCATAAGAAAGTTTCAGAAGTAAAAATACAAATTCCTTTAAAATTAAACGACCCTCACAAATAAATTATGAGAGTCGTCCAACATTAAAAAAATAAACTATTATGGGGTTTGCTTAGGTCTTGAATTATTATCGTTTCCATGTGGTTTTCTTTCATTCATCTTATCTCTCATCATTCCCTCAGATTGAAACAATTTCAAAACTTTTTGGCAAGGAATTACTTGTTGCATTTTTTCTGCATATTTTTTTCTATTATCCAATAACTTCTGCCCTACTTCAAAACTCTGTTGAAGCTTGGCTTTTGCTTCCTCATCAGATAAGGCTTCAGGATCAAAATTAGAATTAAACTGACTCTTTATCTGTCTCTGACTATCTAAATATTCATTATAAATCTCCGTAAATTCGGTTTTATCACTCGGGTCAATATTCAGATTTTCCATCACCATATTATTCCTGAACTTGGTAAGAAGCGCTTTTCTTTCTTCAGGAGAAAGATTATTGATAACTTCCTTCCTCTGTTTGGGATCCATTTTTTTCCAGTCATAGTCTGTCCTTTGTGCATTTAAGACAAAACTATAAATGATAAAAAGTGTAAATAATATCTTTTTCATCCTTTCTTTTAATTATATAAATCCAAATAAACATCCTGAGTTGAATTACTTGCCAGTTCGGATATTTCAGAATTGGTAAATGATTCCAAGTACTCGTTCATTTGTGCTTCATTATGTTTCGAAACAGGCTTTACGATTTGAGATTTTGTTTTTTCATCTCCGTTGCTGTTATCCTGAACATAAGAGTTTTTATTATTCTGATCTTCAGTTATTTGATTATTATTTTCAACAGAAGTTAAATCAGATTTTAGCGTTTCATAAGCGAGTTCGCTTTCTGTTTTAGGTTCCTGGTTATTCATAGCATATGCTGCCTGGGAATTCTCTTTTTCTTTTGTTGAATCATTATTATTTAAAACAAAAGTCATCCCAAAAATCAATGCTAATGACGCTGCTGCTGCATAAGACCAATTTAAATTTAATTTAAAGATAGGTGCTTTTTTAGCAGGTAACACATTATTCAATACATTCTCCTGAATATTTGCAAACAGATTTTCAGGAATTGTATAAATATTTTTGCGTTCTAATTTTTCGAGATCAAAATCATTAATCCCGCTCAAAACCTTCCCCTGAATATTTTCAAATAAATTTTCAGGGACTTTATAAATGTTTTTACGTTCTAATTTTTCTAGATCAAAGTCTTTCATCTCAGTTTTTTCAAAAATTATCTTTCGTAATTTTCTTTAATATATTCTTCTATTTTTTGTTTGGCATAATGATAATTTGTTTTTAATGTTCCTACCGACATATCTACAATCTTAGATATTTCTTCGTAAGGCAAATCATCATAATACCGCATCATAAATACCAGTTTCTGCTTTTCTGGCAGACTCTGTATAGCATTCTGCAGCAATATTTGTATTTCTTCTGCGTTTCCTTCTGTATTGTCAGCAATAAGATTCTGCATATGGTATTCAGGATCTTCATCAGATTTCTGCATTTTCTTCAATTTATTTACCTGCTGTAATGCTTCGTTGGTAGCAATTCTGTACAGCCAAGTATACAATTGGCTATCGTTTTTGAACTGGTGAAAATTCTGATAAGCTTTAATAAAAGTCTCCTGCAAAGTGTCCTGAGCAAGATCTCCGTCCACAATGATTCTTCTTATGTGCCAATACAATCTACTTTGATAAGCATCCATCAGAGCGCGAACTCCTTTTTCCTGAGTTCGTGGATCTTGCATCAACGAAATAATTTCCGCGTCTTTAATCTTCATAAGATGCTTTCACTGTTTTGGATTACAAAAATATCTAAAAGTTAAATTACTTATTCAATTTTTAGTCCAAATATCAAAAATAATATCAGAGAGTTATGTTTATTGCTTTTATTAAAGGAAATAAATTTTCTATAACATCCTTACCTTCCAAAAACTAAACCTAAAACCTTATCTTTGTTTTATGCAAATTGTAATTATTGGTTCCGGAAATGTAGCCTTTCATCTGGCAAAAGCTTTTGTATTGAATAACATTCCATTAGCTCAGATTTTTGGCAGAAACGAGACGGAACTTAAAAAAATTTCTGAAGAATTAAAAATTCCTTTTTCAACAGAAAATCTGGAAGATGCAGATTTATATATCATTTGTGTAAGTGATAATTCGGTAGAGGCCATCTCTAAAATCATTACCAAAAAAGATTGTCTGGTTACTCATACTTCAGGTTCATTACCGAAAGAAATTTTAGCAGGGGAGTACAGAAAATCAAGCCTTTATCCGTTGCAAACGTTTTCAAAATCTAAAGAACTGGACTATTCCAATATTCCGTTTTTTGTAGAAGCTGAAAATGAAGAAGATAAAAGAACTTTGTTTCAACTGGCTTCTAAAATCTCCGAAAAAGTAATGGAAAGCACCCATGAAAAAAGAAAGTATATCCATTTAACAGCAGTTTTTGCCTGTAATTTTGTGAATCATCTTTTTTCAAGAGCTAAGGAAATTTCGGATTCCCAGGAAATTCCATTCGATTATTTTTTACCCTTAATTGATGAAACGGTACAGAAAATTCATGAAATTGATCCACAATCTGCACAGACCGGTCCGGCGGTAAGAAATGACAGAAGAATTCTGGAACTGCATGAACAGTTACTAAAGGATGAAAGTCTGGAGATTTACAAAACAATGAATCATTCCATTCAGAAAATGTATAATTTATAGAAATGTTAAATTGTGAGATGCTAAGCTGATAATGGCTTTAAACAAACATCTCAACAACTTAACGATTCAACAACTTAAAATAAAATGAGTTATAAAGAAAAACTAAAAGATATTAAGGCATTTGTCTTCGATGTAGACGGCGTTTTTACAGACGGAAGTGTGTATCTGATGCCCGGAGGAAATATGTGCAGGGTAATGAATGTATTAGATGGATATGCAGTCGTTAAAGCTCTAAAAAACAATTATTTAATAGGAGTAATCACAGGAGGGAATGATGAAATGGTAAAACACAGAATCAATTACCTCGGAATTGAAGATTATTATCCGAAATCTCATAATAAGCTCGAAGATTTTGAAGATTTCAAAAAGAAATATCATCTTAAAAACGAGGAAATTTTAACGATGGGTGATGATTTACCGGATATTCATATCATGGAAAATTCTGCCATTGCGGCTTGTCCTGAAAATGCGGTTCCGGAAGTGAAAGCCGTTTCGGATTATATTTCTGCTATAAAAGGCGGGAGTGGAGCAGTACGGGATGTGATTGAGCAGGTAATGAAAGTTCAGGGGAAATGGCATGATGACAATACCCAATCTATTTAATTGCTGAGAATGAAGATATTATTAGCATCACAATCTCCGAGAAGGAAAGAACTTTTATCAAACTTAGGCTTTGACTTTGAAGTGGTAAAAATTGACTGTGAAGAAATTGTTCCTGAGCATATTAAAGTAGGAGAGGCGGCAGGTTATCTGTCTGAATTAAAATCAAATGCATTTCGAAAACTGGAAGAAAACGAAATTTTATTGACCGCAGATACTGTTGTAGCTATTGATAATCAGTTTCTTGGAAAACCACAAAATGAAGAGGATGCCAGAAATATGTTGGAGTTACTTTCCGGGAAAACGCATCAGGTTTATACCGGAATTACTATTAAAACTTTGAATAATACAATCACTGAAACTGATGTTGCAGATGTTGAAATTGATGAGTTAACAACTGATGAAATAGAATATTATATTCAGAATTACAGACCTTTTGATAAAGCAGGGAGCTATGGAATCCAGGAATGGCTTGGAATGGCAAAAATTAAAAAGATACATGGTAGCTTTTATACAATTATGGGACTTCCTACTCATTTGGTTTACAAAATTTTGAAAGAAATATAAAGAGTTTCAATATAAAATTTTATTATTTTTACAAAATCATCAAATCTGCTGATAATAAAATGCAGATTAGCGAGTTATATTGAATAATGAAAAAGAAAATTTTATTCCTTTTAACATCCTGTATCGTAATTTCTTGCGGAATGAAAGTCAAGAAGCCGGAACAACGATCCAAATTTTTAAAAGGTTTCTCCACATATTACAATACTCTTTTTAATGCTAAAGATGCATTAAATTCAGAGTTTGAAACCCGGGATAAAGCACATAAAGATAATTTTTATGCTCCTTATATTCCTATTCTTACTTATGAAGATCAGCCTTTAGGAAGTGATCTTGGTCAGTCTGCCGCATTCGCGGAAAATTCTATGAAAATGGGAGGAATAAATGGGAGAGGAGAAGGTAGCAGAACAGCACCTAATCAGTCTCAGGGAATACCCGGAATGGCCGGGATACCTGGAAATCCGCAAGATCCCAATCAAGCGCCTCCCAAAGGAGCAACTGCATTGGAAATTGCTGAAGCAAAAGCTTTAAAAGCAATCAATAAATATTCGGTCATTAAAAATGGGGAAGAAAAAAATAAAACCATTTTTGATGCCTACATGATTCTTGCACAATCAAGAATTTACCAGAATAAATCTTTGGAAGCTCTGGATGCTCTGAACTATGTTTTTTCCAATATGAAAGGCGATAAAAGGCTTCCTTTAGCTTATATCTATCAAGGAGTTGCTTATTCGCAGATGAAAAACTACAATAAAGCTCATGAGATTTTTGCCAGACTTAAGGATGAGAAAATTAGTAAAGATTATCAGAAGTTATTGACCATTTATCATTCCGAATCTCTTTTAGATGCAGGAAGAAAAGAAGAGGCAGTAAAGGAATTAGACCTTGCTTATGAAGTAAATACCAACAGAAAACTGAAA
Source organism: Chryseobacterium sp. (assembly GCA_039594975.1). Classification (GTDB taxonomy): domain Bacteria; phylum Bacteroidota; class Bacteroidia; order Flavobacteriales; family Weeksellaceae; genus Chryseobacterium. The sequence goes on from JBCNMJ010000008.1 coordinate 41,635, forward strand.
AGTAGAATTGCTTATTTAAGAGGACAGGTATTAGAAAATCTGGGACAAAATGAAAAAGCAAGAGAGAGCTTCCTGGCAGCTTATAAATATGCCAATGATTTTGAATTTGAAGTAAAATCTCAGATTGCCGTCGCAAAAACCTTCAATGGAAAAGGAGATTACAGCGGTGCCAGAAAATATCTTGAAGATATCAGTAAAAAAGGAACATACGCTTCCAGAAAAAATGAGTTTTATTATGCTTTGGGATTAATGGCCAATAAAGCCGGAAAAACAGATGAAGCTCAGCAGTTTTTCAGAAAATCTTTAAAGGAAAAAGTTTCAGATCAACAGCTTCGTGGATTGACTTATTATGAAATAGGAAAGGGGTATCTGGATAAAAACGATTATATTGGAGCGGGAATTTATTATGATTCCGCACTAGCGGTAATGACTTACCAACCTTCAAAAATTCTTTTACAGAATCAGTCGTCTTACATCAAAAAAATCTCTAAAAATTACTATCTGATCAAGAAAAATGATAGTATCATTGCTTTAGCTAAAATGAGTCCTGAGCAGAAAACCGATTTTTTTACAAAATATATTGCTAAAATAAAGGCAAAAGAAGAAAAAGAAGAATTGGAAAGAAGACGTGCTGAAAGAAATAAAGGCTTTGATACCGGAGATTATAACTCTACTTCTATTTTCGCCAACAGTTCAAATTCTTTTGAGGATTTTGGAGTTGCCGCAAAAGGCTTTTATTTTGCCAATACAGGTACCGTAAGCAAGGGAACATCAGCATTTAGACAGACTTGGGGAGACAGAGCCCTTTCTGATAACTGGCGTTATTCTAAGAAAATGGCAACCCTTGAAGATATGAAAAATGAAGCTTTGGGAACCACTTCTGTACCTAACCCGAGACGTTTTGAAACGGCTTATTATATTGAACAGATTCCAAGTGATATAAGCCAATTGAAAAAGGATAGAGATACTGCTTCCCTGGGATTGGGAATCATGTACCAGAACTATTTTACCAATACTCCTTTAGCCACAAAAACATTATATGATCTGGTAGAGGTGAAGCCTGAAGAAAAAGTAATGCTCCAAGCCTTGTATGAAATTTTTGCCATGAATTATGAAAAAAATCCGCAGGCAGCCGAAAGAGCAAAACAAATCCTTTTAACAGATTATCCATATACTTCTTATGCAGAATTCGTAAGAAATCCTAAGAGCAATACTTTTGTAAAATCATCTGAAGATGTAGAAAACAAATATAAAGAAGCATTTGCGCTGTATGAAGCAGAAAAATTTGCAGAAAGTAAGGCTATTCTGGATCAGGCTATTCAGCAATATCCTAAAGATGCATTAATCCCTAAATTATATCTTTTAAATGCCTTTAATTCAGGAAAAGCGAATGGAAAAGAGGTGATGATTCTTCAACTGGAGCAAATTGCCTTAAACTATACCAAAACTCCTGAAGGAATTAAGGCAAAGGAAATGCTTAATTACTTAAAAAGTGATATTAAGTTTCAGCCTACGGATAACAAAGGTAATGCGGTTCCACAAAATAAAATAAATAATAATGTTCCTCCTCAGCAACCTAATAATAATGCTCCTCAGATAGGAACATTGAATGAAGGAAGTAAACCTACAAAAAAACCGAATAATCGTCCGGGAATGCAGGCTCCCAATACAAGCCCGGTACCTGCAAAACCACAATAAAATAAAAAAGCGAAGAAATTAATCTTCGCTTTTCTTTTTCTTTACTCCATGAAAATCTTTAAGATAAAAAGGTTCAAAGTAAGCTATATCTTCAAACTCTTTTTTGTTAATTTTCTCGAGGCTCTTTTTTATTAAATATTGAGCAGAAGGGTAGATATTTTCATTATAATCGACATTAGAAAGCTGTAAAATTTCCTTTGCCTTTCTAGCTCCGTCTCCTACAAATGCTATTTTTTTGTCTTTAAATTCTTCAAAAGATTGCTCATCTAAAATTTTGGCTTCCGTCTCAGAAATATTTTCTCCTGTTTTTCCATCATAAACAGCCGTATAAACCTCCATTCTTCTGGCATCGATCAAAGGGATAATACAATCATAGTTTTTGCCTAAAAAAGGCTCTATCATACTTTCTAAAGAATTTACGGCAACCAACGGAACCTTCAGGCCATAACAAAAGCCTTTTGCTGAGGAAGCGCCAATTCTCAGTCCGGTATATGAACCAGGACCTTTCCCTAGAGAAACAGCTTCGATATCCTTCATAGAAATTCCGGCTCCTTCCAAAGCCCATTCCACAAAAGTATGGAGACTTTCAGACTGTTTATAATTATCGGAAACCTCCTCTGTAAGACACAAAAGCTTTTCGTCATCAGAGATTGCCACCGAGCAGTTTTTTGAAGAAGTTTCTAGATATAAAATTTTCATTGTTCAGTATAGTAATTTAATTGTTAGTGATTTAAACACTAAAAATTTTTGCAAATTTAAGCCAATATTTTGAGACTACTTTCTGTAAATCGTTCTCGGTTCTGCCTGAGCAGTAGGGTAGATCGTCATATCCGAAATACACACATGCTTCGGAGCATTCACACAGTATGCAATGGAATCAGCTATATCTTCAGCTTTCAAAGGTTCATATCCTGCATAAACTGTTGCCGCTCTTTCAGTATCTCCTTTAAATCTTACCATGGAAAAATCTGTTTCTACGGCTCCAGGTTGAATATTGGTCACCTTAATTCCGAATTCCGTTAATTCTATTCTCATTCCTTCAGAAATTACATCAACCGCTTTTTTGGTTGCACAGTACACCACTCCGTTAGCATAAGTTTGTCTGGCAGCTACAGAACTTATATTTACGATATGTCCCGAATTTCTTTCCTTCATTCCCGGAATAATCATTTTGGAAACGTATAAAAGACCTTTCACATTCCCATCGATCATTGAATCCCAGTCATCAGTTTTTCCAGCCGAAAGAGGATCTAAACCATGTGCATTTCCTGCATTGTTAATCAGAACATCAATGTTTTTCCATTCTGCAGGAAGCGAACTGATCGCTGTTTCTACTTCTTCTAAATTCCTTACATCAAATTTTAAACTAAATATTTCGGTGAATTCGGATAATTCTGCTTTTACTGATTCTAAAACTTCGGATCTTCTTCCACAAATGATAATTCGGTTTCCCTGTTTAGCCAATAACTCTGCTGTAGATTTTCCTATTCCGGAAGTTGCTCCGGTTACTAATATTGTTTTCATTTTATTGTAAAATGTATAATTCTAGATGGTAAAAGTACTTAAACTTTATACTTTTAATTGGCATCGAATGCTTCAAAAGCATTTTCGATATGCTCTATATTTAAATTTCTTTTTTCGTCGGGAAGAACAGAAATAATATCAAATCTCACTTCCTGATCTCTATTAAATTTTTCTAAATAATGATTGGCCGCAGAAACAATCAACTTTATTTTGGTTTTAGTAACCGCTTCCTGAGGTAGCATAAAAGCATCCGTAGAACGCGCTTTTACTTCTGTGACAATAATTAAATTATCTTTTTCAGCAATAATATCAATTTCAGCTTTCTGAAACCTGAAATTTCTCACTAAGATTTTATAGCCGTTTTTCTGTAGATATTCAACAGCCAGATCTTCTGCTTTTTTTCCAAAATCGTTGTGAGTTGCCATATTATATTTGAGAATAAGAGAAATTAAAATTCAATCTTGACTTTATCGGCAACTTTCATTTTAATAGTGCTCCCAATAATCAACGGACGATTGTCTTTAATATGTCCATTCGGAAAACCAAAAACAACTGGGAAACTATATTTTGAAATTCTGTCTGAAATCAACTGATAGGCAAATTCATCAAAGCTTTCTTCATATTGCTTGTTCTCCTTCTCATCACCCATATTGGTCATTCCCCCAACAATCAATCCTGAAATCTTATTAAAAACTGCGGCCAGCTCAAGACTCATAATCATTCGGTCTAATGCATAAAAGTTTTCTCCGATATCTTCAATGAAAAGAACTTTATCTTTAAAGTCAAAAGAATATTTGGTTCCTAAAAGCGCATAAATCAGGGCTAAATTTCCTCCAACCAATTCAGCTTCAATACTTCCTTGTTTATTAAATTGATGGGATTTTAAGCTGTATTCTGGAGTTTTTCCTTTTAGAATATCAAAAATCAGATCATAGCTTTCTTCAGTTACTCCAAAGCTTGACGTTTTAATGGTTTGTCCATGAATAGAAGCAAAACCTTTCTTCAACAAATAACTTTGGACTACCGTGTTATCAGAATAACCAATATACCATTTCGGATTTTTCGTAAAATTTTTAAGATCTAAGCCCTGAATCAGATGCTGACAACCATATCCTCCTCTTGAGGCCCAGATTGCTGCTATTTCATTGTCATTTAAAGCCCAGTTGATATCTTTTATTCTTTCCTGTTCCGTTCCGGCGTAATTATACCCGTTTGAAAATTTAGTGTAAAGATGCTCACCTAAAACAGGTTCGTACCCTCTACTTTTAATCATTTCAATTCCATTCTCCAGTTGAGACGCTTCTACAGCTCCAGCAGGAGAAATTATAGCTATTCTATCGCCTTTTTTAAGGGGTTTTGGAAAGATCACTTTTGTCATTTGGATTTTTGATATTTTACTTCAGTTTTCTCTGCTTCTTCTAATCGTTTATCGAACTGATTGAATTTCTTAAAGCTCTGTAAAAAAATAAAGAAACTGAATATAATAAGAATTCCGCCTACAATTCTTCTGATTTTATTCGCCAGTTTCTGGGTTAATTTATCGTGGAACTGTTTAGCTAAAAATATTTTGATAAGATCTATGAACAGGTAAGTACCGATCACAATCCCGATGTATAAAATAAAATTGCCGGTATCCGGATATTGATTTCTTACCGAAATCACCGTTACCAGCCAAAAAAGGATGACTCCTACATTTAAAAGATTAAAGAAAAAACCATTAATAAAAGTCTTGAAATAATTCTGATTAATGATTTTTTCTTCACCGGGAATATGCATTTTGGTTTTTGTGACCATCATTACAATTCCGTATACAAAGATAAGAATGGATGTAATTCTGTAAAAACCGGGATGTTTGTCAATCAGGGTTACAATATCTGCACTCGCATAATAAGCTGCTAAAATACATAATAGGTCTGCAGAGATCACTCCTAAATCCAGTGCTAAAGCATGTTTAGGACCTCTGGAAAAGCTGGTTTCTATGAGAAGGAAAAAAATAGGTCCTATAAAAACCAGACTCAACATGAATCCTAATACAACAGCAGATAATATAAGTTCAAACATTCAGTATCTTTTTAAAATGAAAACTAAATTTCCATTTCATTTTATACAAATTTAAACTTTATGATTTAATTAATCAACTATCTTAAAGTCCAACTGCTTTTGAATTAAGTTTGCCTTTACCACTTTAATCTGAACCTGATCTCCCAACTGATATTTTTTTCCATGTCTCATTCCGTAAACTGCATGGGTTTTTGCATCATACATATAAGAATCATCCACCAAATCCCTCAACTTGATCAGCCCTTCTGCACCATTTTCAGGAATCTCTACCCAGAAACCGAATTCTGCAACGCCGGAAATCACTCCATTGAAAGTTTCTCCCAAATGTTTTTCCATGAATTTCACCTGCATAAATTTGATGGAATCTCTTTCCGCATCCGCAGCCAGTCTTTCCATAGAACTGCAATGCTTAGCTTTTTCTTCAAGATCAGCTTTGTTCGGAGATTTCCCACCATCCAAATAATGTTGCAACAATCTATGGGCAATTAAATCCGGATAACGACGGATAGGAGAGGTGAAGTGGGTATAATAATCAAAACCAAGACCATAGTGACCAATAGGTTCTGTAGAATACACCGCTTTACTCATACTTCGCATTGCAAGTGTTTCAATCATATTTTCTTCTCCTTTACCTTTTACATCATGCAATAATCTATTCAGAGATTCCGCAACTTTTTTACTGTTTGCCAGATCCATCTTATAGCCGAAAGTGGAAACAAAATCTCTTAAAGATTCTAGTTTTGCAGGATCCGGATCATCGTGAACCCTATAGATAAATGTATTCTGAGTAACATCACCTTTTCTGTTCAAAGAAATAAATTCTGATACTTTTTTATTAGCCAGCAACATGAATTCTTCAATCAGGTGATTTGAATCTTTACTTATTTTAAAATAAACACCAATCGGTTCATTGTTTTCATCCAGATTGAATCGGACTTCACTTCGGTCAAAAGTAATTGCTCCTTTTCTGATACGTTCTGCACGCATGATCTTCGCCAATCTGTCCAGAACATTGATTTCTTCCTGTAAATCTCCTTGTTTTGTTTCAATTCTTTCCTGAGCTTCTTCATATGTAAATCTTCTGTCGGAATGAATCACCGTTCTGCCAAACCATTGCTTTTTAATTTCAGCATTGTCATTCAACTCAAAAACTGCAGAAAAAGTAAATTTATCTTCATGTGGACGAAGCGAGCAAACATCATTACTCAACACTTCCGGAAGCATCGGTACAACTCTGTCTACCAAATACACTGACGTTGCTCTCTGATATGCTTCATCATCCAGAATTGTTCCCGGAACAACGTAATGAGAAACATCGGCAATATGTACTCCTATTTCCCAGTTTCCGTTTTCTAATTTTCTGATCGACAAGGCATCATCAAAATCTTTTGCATCTTTCGGGTCAATCGTGAAAGTCGTGATTCCACGCATATCCCAACGCTTGGCAACTTCTTCATCGTTGATGCTTCTGTCGATTTTATCCGCATCCCTTTCTACTTCTTCAGGAAATTCATAAGGTAAACCATATTCAGCAAGAATCGAGTGAATTTCGGTTTCATGCTCTCCGGGAGCTCCCAAAACCTGAATGATTTCACCTTCCGGATTTTTATCTCCAGGTTTCCATTCTGTCATTTTCACAATCACTTTATCACCGTCTTCAGCACCTCCGAATTTGCCTTTCGGTATAAAAATATCTGTATTAATAGTTTTTTTATCGCAAACCACAAACCCAAAATCCTTATGAGGAACCACTTGTAAAGTTCCTACAAATTCAGTTCTTGTTCTTTCCAATACTTCCAGTACAGAACCTTCAAGCTTTTTACCTTTATAAGTGTAAGTAACAATTAAAACTTTATCACCCTGCAACGCATCTTTCACATTTTTTGAATGGATAAAGATATCGTCATCTAAACCTTCAACATTCACATACGCATTTCCCGATTGATTGAAATCGATAATTCCGGTTAATGTTCCTTTTATATTGAGATTAATGATATATTTTCCTTTTTCGGTTTCTTTGATTCTTTCCGAAGCCTGAAGCTTATGTAAAGCTTGAATGACAAGCTCTCTCTGTCTTGGGTTTTTATAATCTATTCCATCAGCAATCTGTTTGTAATTATAGATTTTTGTGGAATTTTCATTCATAAAACGCAGAATTAATCTTCCGATTTCCTGTAGTTTATGATCATTTTTCTGACTTATATATTTTCTTTTTTTTGGCATATTAATTTTCTTATTAATTCATTATAGTTTTAATTTTCATTTAAAACTATTTTAAAATTATCATTACAATTTCTGATAATTCTGGTATTCCATTTAAATTTATTCTGTATTTCTACATCATCAATTTTCCTTCCAACTCATTTATAATGGAAGCTTGACTTGTATAAAATTACTACAAATATGGAGAAGAGAGGAGAAAACCTTCTATTAAATATTCTTTAATACTTAAAAAAGGATTCTGTAGGAAATAATAGACTGGTAAATTCTATTGGACACTGCAAAGATATAAAATAAAAAATAAATAAGGCTTGTAATATGATTTACAAGCCTTTATTGTTTTAGCAAACTGCAATTTTATCAACTCTCGTCTGGTGTCTTCCCCCTTCAAAACCTGTAGAAAGAAATTTGTTTGCAATTTCAATCGCTAGTTCTTTTGAGATGAATCTTGCCGGGATAGAAATCATATTAGCATCGTTATGCTGTCTCGCCAACGCTGCAATTTCCGGCATCCAGCAAAGTGCACAACGGATTTTCTGATGTTTGTTAGCAGTGATTTGAACACCATTTCCGCTTCCACAAAGTAAGATTCCAAGTTCGTTTTCTCCGTTTTCCACTGAAGTGGCTGCAGGATGTACAAAATCCGGATAGTCAACGCTGTCCGTAGAAAAAGTTCCGAAATCCTGAACATCGAAGTTTTCTTCCAGATACTTGATTAGGATCTGCTTGTATTCAAAACCTGCATGATCTGCTGCAATAGCAATTTTTCTTTTCATTTTTACTTTTATTTTATATCTACCGTAATTAAATCTTTAGCAAAGTTACGTTAAATCCGAATTTAATCTTCTTAGTTTCATTAGGTTTTATATAAAAATCCAAATAAATATCCTAAATCTTTATATTGTAAGTTGCACTATTAAGATTTATCAGTTCTATTTTTTACTATATAAGAGCGGAATCTCTCTTTTGAATCAAAGTTATAGTACTCATCAATATTACAAGATTGACTTTTAATCTTTTTTAACCTAAACTTTTAGTTTTTATTAATTCTCACTTTTTATTGTTTTCAAATGGTAAATTTATAGCAGAAAGGATCCTTATAACTTATACACTTTATTAGATTTTACCTCTATATTTTTGAAGACTTTTAATTTTCATACCCAAAATAATCGAAAACTACCTGTAAAAAGGTCAATCATTTGATTATCAAAACACTTATGCTTGTATCATTTCAAATTCAAAACTTATTCACGTTTTGTTAGTTAAATTCTTATTAACTGTTAAAAGTATTGTGAATAAGTGTGGATAACTTCATTAAAAATAATATTTTTTTTGTTCCTTAAAATTTGTAATGAAATTTCCTCCAAAAATTTTGACTCTAAATTTTCAAAAACTTTTTTTCAACTAATCTTTAGTTTTTCCATAAATCGGTTATTAATAAAGAGAATTGGGGAAAAGTTATTAATATTTGTTAGTAACGAAGTGAAAAATCACATTTACAGGAAATTATAATGTAAATAAAATGTGAATTGAATAAAAATTTCATGTTATCAAGTTTTAACCAAAAAGTTATCCCCTAAACTCACATCACTCAACAACAATAGCGTATTCTTTTTTTTAAAAGAAAAAAAATTGTTGATTAATAAGTGTTGGGTTTGCGGGAAACTTTTCTGAAAACTTTTTTCTGCTTGCGGCTTTTCAAGAATTTTAAAATCTTACATTTGTGAAAAGAAAAATTCAACGTTATTTATGAAATCAACTCTTCAGAATTTCCCGAATGGGAGAATCTCTGGAATGCAGGTATCATAACTATAGAAAATAAACAGTATATATGAAAACAATCAATGATTTCAATTTTAATGGTAAAAAGGCTCTGGTAAGAGTAGATTTTAATGTTCCTCAGGATGATCAGTTGAAAGTAACAGATAATACAAGAATCGTAGCTGTAAAACCTACAGTTGATAAAATTCTTAAAGACGGAGGATCTGTAATTTTAATGGCTCACTTAGGAAGACCAAAAGGTGAAGTTAAAGACGAATTTTCATTAAGACATATAATAGAAGAGGTTTCTAATGTTTTAGGGCAGGAAGTTAAGTTTGTGGACGAATGTGTGGGAGAGAAGGCTGAAAAAGCTTCAGCAGAACTTCAACCTGGAGAGATCCTTTTATTGGAAAACTTACGTTTTCATAATGAAGAGGAGAAAGGAGATGAAGCATTTGCCGAAAAACTTTCTAAATTAGGAGATGCCTATGTAAATGATGCTTTCGGAACAGCGCACAGAGCACATGCTTCTACAGCTGTAATAGCTAAATTCTTCCCTTCAACTAAATTCTTCGGTTTATTAATGGCTAAAGAGCTTCAGGCAATTGATAAAGTATTAAAAAGTGGTGAACGTCCTGTAACTGCGATACTTGGAGGATCTAAAGTTTCTACTAAAATTACAATTATAGAAAATATTTTACCAGCAGTTGATAATTTAATTATCGGTGGTGGAATGGCATTTACCTTTATTAAAGCTCTTGGTGGTAAAATCGGAACTTCTTTGGTTGAAGAAGATAAATTGCCTTTAGCTCTTGAGATTTTAGGAAAAGCTAAAGAACATAATGTAAAAGTTTACCTTCCTTCAGATACTATTATTGCTGAGAATTTCAGTAATGATGCTGAAAGGAAGGAAGTAGATATTTATGCTATTCCTGAAGGATGGATGGGATTGGATGCTGGTCCGAGATCAAGAGACCAGTTCAATGATGTATTATTGAATTCAAGAACAATTCTTTGGAATGGACCGATCGGAGTTTTTGAAATGTCAAACTTTGCAGCAGGAACTGTTGCTTTAGGCGATAGTATTGCGGAATCTACTAGACAGGGAGCTTTCTCTTTAGTAGGAGGAGGAGACAGTGTTGCTTTTGTAAAACAATTCGGTTATGGTGATAAAGTAAGCTATGTTTCTACCGGAGGTGGTGCTATGCTTGAAAGCTTAGAAGGTTTAGAACTTCCGGGAGTTGCTGCAATTAATAACTAAGACAAAAAATATATTATTGAAAGTCTGCTATTATAGCAGACTTTTTTATATTCAAATTTTCAGATTTCTTTTGAATGTCTTTATTTTTGGCTGTTTGCTATGTCTAATTGATTATAGTTTTTGAAATTTTATGCTTTTTCTCTGTGTGTTATACTGTATTCTTATCAATTTAAATAAATCTAGACGATTCTCAGAGAGTTAATTTGACTTATCAATATCACTTTTTAAAATTGAATTAAGTTTTCTATAAAGTAAAATATTTAAATTATTTAGGTCTGTTCTACTGAACAATTATTAATTAAAAAAAACTACGGCATTCTCAGAGACTTAGTTTATGCTTTTGATTATAGGTAGATTTTATTAATCTTCCTAATTTTTCGAAGAGACGTAAAATTAAAAATTTTTACACATTTCTTTTTTTCAAATTGTATTATTTTCCTTCTTCTGTATCGTATATAAATTGATAAAAAATAATCTATGCGATTCTCAGACTCTTAATTATAAAAATAAAATATTTCCTATTTCTATTATTTAGAATACTTACTA
>JBCNMJ010000009.1:0-52021 GCA_039594975.1 Chryseobacterium sp.
GTTCACCGGAATTAACTTCCCAATCGATATTTCTCAGTACTTGTTTTTCACCGTAAGAAATATTGATATTTTCCAGTTTAATGAGACTTTCCTGTTCGTTTTTCCGATTGTCTTGAAGGAAAAAAGGAAGCGATTTTGGCGTTCTTTCTTCTCCTTTGGAAAAGTCTTTTGGAAAATTTCTGTGAACTAATTGTCCGTTTTCTATTTCTACAAAATACTGAACACTTTCAGGATATTCATCATCATTATTTATCAAAATCAATGTGACATTTTCTTTAATCAAATCATCAAAAGCCTGATTCAAAAGCTGTCTCGATTTGACATCCAATCCTGTGTAAGGCTGGTCAATAATCAAAATCTGTGGTTTTAACCAAAGCGCTTTCAGCAGTTGTAATTTCTTGTGTTCCCCACTAGAAAGTTCTATCAATTGCTGATTTTCAAAATTCTCAAATCCGAAAGGTTCCAAATACGATTCTAATATTTTGAAATCCAGATTTTCTTCTTTTCCGAAATGATTCAGCTCTGCAAAAACAGTTAGGGTATCGTTTTTAGCAAATTGATTATAACGTTGCTGATAATAAAAATTCCGTTCACCTTCCAGATTACTGAACTGAAACCAATTGGAAACATACAGAACTTTCTTTGGCAATGTTGAATTTTCATCAAAATTAATCTCAATTGTTCCTTCAAAGTTTTTGATTTCTCCGGAAATGATTTTGGCTAAGGTTGTTTTTCCGCTTCCGCTTAATCCGCCTAACATCCAGCATTCTCCGGAAGATATTTCCCAGTCGAAATTGTTCAGTATAGGTTTATCATACTGGAAATTTAGGTTTGAAATGTGGATGATTGGGGTTGACATTTTTTAAATTTTTTGAATCAATTTTGAACACAAAGTGTACAAAGATTTTTTTATTAACTAACTGCTTTAAGTTCACAAAGCCGCTTCGCTTATAAAAGGTTTTGCATATAATTTGTCATTGACTTCGTCGAATCTTCGATTTCCGTAGGAATCTCAACAGTTTTAAATTATCTCATTAGTTTTGTACGGAATGACAAAATTTGAATTTAGTAACAATTTTTATTTTTATGACAAATCCCATAGCCTCGATTACAGCGGCATCCTTTTGTGATGAGGGACGAAGAGCAAAAGATATAGCGGAAAGCGGGATTAGCTCCTAATTTCAAACAGTTTTGATAGACTTCATCGCCGTCATTGCCTGACGCAGTTTTCTACCGACAATTTCTACCGGATGATTTCTCAAAACATTGTTCACATAAACCAATTGAGCGTTGTCAACCGAAGTTTTTTTGCCTTCGTTGAAGTCTTTTCCAACCAAATCTGTATTCACCGACTTCATAAAATCTGCCAGCAAAGGTTTGCAAGCCTGGTCGAACAGGTAACAGCCGTATTCTGCGGTGTCGGAAATCACACGATTCATCTCGAACAGTTTTTTTCGTGCGATGGTATTGGCAATCAAAGGGGTTTCGTGAAGCGATTCGTAATAAGCGGATTCCGGCTTGATTCCGGCTTCAACCATTGTTTCGAACGCCAATTCAACACCCGCTCTGATGAATGCCGACATCAAAAGGTAATTATCAAAATATTCCTGTTCATCGATTTTTACATCGCCTGCAGGTGTTTTTTCAAAAGCGGTTTCACCCGTTTCCGCTCTCCATTTCAATAAGTTTGCGTCGCCATTTGCCCAGTCTTCCATCATTGTTTTGGAGAATTCACCGGAGATAATATCGTCCTGATGTTTTTGGAAAAGCGGACGCATAATGTCTTTGAGTTCTTCTGACAATTCGAAAGCTTTGAGTTTTGCAGGATTCGAAAGTCTGTCCAACATTCCGCTCACTCCACCGTGTTTCAAAGCTTCTGTGATGACCTCGACGCCGTATTGAACCAATTTGGAAGCGTAGCCTGCATCAATTCCTTTCTCCACCATTTTGTCAAACGAAAGAATAGAACCGGTCTGCAAAAGTCCGCACAAAATCGTCTGTTCGCCCATCAAATCTGACTTCACTTCTGCCACGAAAGAGGATTTCAAAACACCGGCTTTGTGACCACCTGTTCCTACACAATATGCTTTTGCTTCTGCCCAGCCTTTTCCTTGAGGGTCATTTTCAGGATGAACGGCAATCAGCGTCGGAACACCGAAACCTCTCAGATATTCGGCACGAACTTCGGAACCTGGGCATTTTGGAGCGACCATAATCACCGTCAAATCTTTACGAATCTGCATCCCTTCTTCCACGATATTGAAACCGTGTGAATAGGACAATGTCGCACCCTGTTTCATCAAAGGCTGAACCGCACTAATCACGGAAGTATGCTGTTTGTCGGGCGTTAAATTGATGACCAAATCCGCAGTTGGAATCAGTTCTTCGTAAGTTCCGACTTTGAAATTATTTTCGGTTGCGTTTTTCCACGAATCTCTTTTTTGGTCGATAGCTTCCTGACGCAATGCGTAAGAAACATCCAACCCACTGTCTCTCAGATTCAAACCTTGATTCAGACCTTGGGCTCCACATCCGACCACCACAATTTTTTTTCCTTTCAACGCAGAAACGCCGTCAGAAAATTCTGAGATGTCCATAAATTCTGCCTGTCCTAACTGATGTAACTGGTCTCTGAGTGATAAGGTATTGAAATAATTTGCCATATTTTTAAGTAAAAAGTAAAAAGTATCAAGTAAAAAGATTACCGTAACTACTTTTTAGGATTAATATTTTTTTGATTTTTAAATTCTGTTTTGAATATTTATTGAAAATTAAACACAAAGCGCACAAAGGTTTTTTAACAATTGAATGTTTTTAAGTTCACAAAGGCGCTTAAGCTCAACAAAGTTTGATTGTTTATTTACATTGTGAAAACATCGTCTCTTTTATCGAGATATTCGTTTTCAATAAGTTCGGGAGATGGTTCTCTTTTTTCAAACTCGAGGACTTTTTCGTGGATTCCTGCACTGTTTTTGATGATTGCGATTCTTGCGCCTCGAACAAATTCGATGAGTCCGTATTTGTTAAGTTCTTCAGTCAGTCTGTCGATTTCTTCCCGATGTCCTGCGGTTTCAAAAACGATATAATCCTGGCGAATTACGACGGTAGATGCTCCATACTGACGAAGTAATCGTTCTACATACACCTTCTCTGTCACAATATCTGCGGGAACTTTGTAAAGTGCCTGTTCCTGCCAGACAATCTCATCATCTGTATTGAAATAAGCTTTCAGAATGTCGATTTGCTTTTCCAGCTGACGGCAGAGTTTTCTTACGACTTCTTCGGTTTCATTAATGAGAATTGTGAATCTGTGAATGCCATCCACTTCTGAAGGAGATGTATTCAAACTTTCAATATTGATTTTTCTTCGTGAAAAAATCCCTGAAATTCTGCCAATTAATCCAACAGAATTTTCGGTGTATAATGTGATGGTAAATTCTTGTTTTTCCATTGTAAAAGTGAAAAGTTAAAAGTGAGAAGCGAGAAGTGATTACATTTTACTTCTAACTTCTGACTCTAATTATTTTAATCTGATTTCTGAAACAGAAGTTCCCTGCGCTACCATTGGAAAAACATTATTTTCTTTTCCAACCATTACTTCCAAAAGATAAGCTCCATTGTGATTGAGCATTGTTTCCAAAGCTGTTTTGAGGTCTTTTCTTTCTGATATTTTTTGTCCGTCGATGTAATAACCTTTTGCAACGGCTACGAAATCCGGGCTCGTGATATTTACAAAAGAGTAACGCCTGTCGTGGAACAGCTGTTGCCATTGTCTTACCATTCCGAGGAATTCATTGTTTAGAATCAGGATTTTGACCTTCGCTCCGAACTGCATAATGGTTCCTAATTCCTGCAAAGTCATCTGGAATCCGCCATCTCCAATGATTGCAACCACTGTTTTTTCCGGTGCGCCGTACCAGGCTCCAATTGCCGCCGGCAAACCAAATCCCATTGTTCCTAATCCTCCAGAAGTCACGCTCGATTTGGAAGAATTAAAATTAGCGTAACGACAAGCAACCATCTGATGCTGACCAACATCGGTTGTAATAATGGCGTCACCATTTGTCAATTCATTAAGAACTTTAATCACTTCTCCCATCGTCATGACATCGGTTGTAGGATTCAGCTCGTTATGAATGACTTCTTTGATCTCTTCTTTTTCCAGTTCACGAAATTTTCCCAACCATTCTAAATGGTCATTGTTTTTCAATAAAGCAGTTAAAAGTGGAAGTGTTTTTTTACAATTTCCCCAAACCGGAACAGTTGTTTTAACGTTTTTATCAATTTCAGCCGGATCAATATCAAGATGAATGATTTTCGCTTGTTTCGCATACTTATCCAAACGACCTGTAACCCTGTCATCGAAACGCATTCCGACCGCAATCAGAACATCACATTCGTTGGTCATTACATTGGGTGCGTAATTGCCGTGCATTCCCAGCATTCCGACGTGTAGCTTGTGGCTTGTTGGAAGCGCACTCAATCCCATAACAGTTGCCGCAGCCGGAAGATTGATTTTTTCAATAAAAGCTTTGAATTCTTCTTCGGCTTTTCCCAAAATCACCCCTTGTCCAAACAAAACAAATGGCTTTTTTGCCTGATTAATCAATTCTGCGGCCTGTTCGATAAATTCATTTCTGATTTCCGGCTCCGGGCGGTAACTTCTGATATGATTGCATTTTTTATACCCCGAATATTCGAATAACTGCAACTGGGCATTTTTGGTAATATCAATCAAAACCGGACCTGGTCGACCCGTACTTGCGATATGAAAAGCTTTCGCAATCGCTTCAGGAATTTCTGTAGCATCTGTTACCTGGTAATTCCATTTTGTAACCGGCGTTGTGATATTGATGACATCGGTTTCCTGGAAAGCATCCGTTCCCAAAAGTGAGGCAAAAACCTGACCTGTAATACAGACAATCGGATTGCTGTCTATCATTGCATCCGCTAAACCTGTCACCAGATTGGTTGCTCCCGGACCACTGGTTGCAAATACAACCCCCGTTTTTCCGGAAGTTCTTGCAAATCCCTGTGCAGCGTGAATGGCACCTTGCTCGTGGCGAACCAAAATGTGTTTCAGTTTTTCGGAATAGTCGTACAAAGCATCATAAATCGGCATAATTGCGCCACCGGGATAACCGAAAACTGTATGTACATTTTCCTGCAACAGAGCTTCTAAAACGGCTTTGGAACCGGATATTTCTACCGGTTTCGGTTGTTCTAATTCTGTGTTTTCTACTTGTGAAATGGTATTATTCATTTTAATATTTTTTCCTTAGAAAGTTGAACCCTTCGGGTTCTGATTTATTTGGTTTTCTTTCCATAGGTTTCACCTACGGCTATTCATATTGAATCCTTCGGATTCGTTTTAGTTTTTTTTCCTGTTTTCAAATTTCACTCTAGATTTATATTAAATCCTTCGGATTCTAGTTAAAACATTATTTTGGAACGCAATACGATTGCAGCCCGGCTTGAACGGAGCTCTTTTTGCGATGACCAAATAGTTCAACTTATTGCTTCATTTCGTTCGCAAAAAAGCGGGAGTGGAAGACGGAAATAGCTGCCCCAAATAATATCTTATTCATTATTATCTTATAAATCGGTGACACAGCCTTGTGAGGCATCTGCCACAGACTTGGCGTATTTGTATAATACCCCGCTTTTCACTTTGTATTCAGGTTGTTGGAATTCGGCTTTTCTTTTGGCAATTTCTTCATCCGACAACAATGCGTTGATGGTATTTTTTTCAGCATCCAATTCAATCACATCTCCATCTTTAATTAAACCAATCAATCCTCCGGAAAAAGCTTCCGGTGTGATATGACCGACCACAAAACCGTGTGTCCCTCCGGAAAATCTTCCGTCGGTAATCAATGCGACATTTTTACCTAAACCTGAACCCATTAATGCAGAAGTTGGCTTCAGCATTTCCGGCATTCCGGGTGCGCCTTTTGGGCCTTCATTTTTGATTACAACTACATTTCCTTCCTGAATTTTTTTATCTTCGATACCTTTGATGAATTCTTTTTCTCCGTCAAAAACAATCGCCGTTCCTTTGAAATAAGCGCCTTCTTTTCCTGTGATTTTTGCAACAGAACCTTTCTCGGCAAGATTTCCGTACATAATTCTGATGTGTCCGGTTTCTTTGATTGGATTTTTGATATCGTGAATGATATTTTGCTGTCTGTCGATAATTGAAGTAACGTGTTCCAGATTTTCCGCAATGGTTTTTCCCGTAACCGTTAAACAATCGCCGTGAAGCAAGCCTAAATCCAATAAATATTTCATCACAGCCGGAACACCTCCGACTTTATGAAGGTCTTCCATCAGATATTTTCCGCTTGGTTTAAGGTCGGCTAAAAATGGCGTTTCATCACTAATTTTTTGGAAATCATCCAAAGTCAAATCGTAACCAATAGATTTTGCAATCGCAATAAAATGGAGAACTGCATTGGTACTTCCACCCAGAATCATAATCAGCCTCAATGCATTTTCGAAAGCTTTTGGCGTCATAATGTCCGATGGTTTAATGTCTTTTTCTAAAAGAATTTTAATATAATGCCCGGCAAACTGACATTCTTCTTTTTTTTCACGACTGAGAGCCGGGTAAGACGAGGAATAAGGCAAGCTCATTCCCAAAGCTTCAATTGCAGATGCCATTGTATTGGCGGTGTACATTCCGCCACAAGCTCCTGCACTTGGGCAGGAATTCTGAATCACACCCTGGAAATCTTCTTCGGAAATTTTACCTGCGATTTTATTTCCTAACGCTTCGAAAGCGGAAACGATATTCAAATCTTCGCCTTTGTAATGTCCCGGCGCAATACTTCCTCCATAAACCATTATCGAAGGACGGTCGAGACGAGCCATCGCCATCAGAGAACCCGGCATATTTTTGTCACAACCGGGAACTGTAATCAATCCATCATAATATTGACCTGCACAAACAGCTTCGATGGAATCTGCAATAATGTCACGACTTACGAGTGAATAACGCATACCGTCGGTTCCGTTGGTCATTCCGTCGCTGATTCCGATGGTGTGGAACATTAATCCAACAAGATTTTGTTCTTTAACACCTTTTTTTACAATCTCGGCAAGACCATTCAAGTGCATATTGCAAGTGTTTCCGTCGTAGCCCATACTTGCAATTCCAATCTGTGCTTTGTCGAAATCCTCTTTTTGAAAACCAATCCCATAAAACATCGCCTGGGTTGCAGGCTGCGTCGGGTCTTTGGTGAGTGTTTTGGAATATTTATTTAAATTTTCTGACATATTTTATTTTTTTGACAGGTTATTTCTGTCGTATTTTTTTGATAGGATTTCATCCTATCCTTTAGTAAGTCGTCCCTTCGGGACTTCGTATTTATTTTTCTAAGATTAAATTTTCGGATCTCAGATATGAATAATCTTCTTCTAACACCAAATGGCGATAAGCCGTTTGAATTTTCGATGACAAACTGTCTTCCCAATTCAGTTTGAAAGGAATGTTATCCAAAGAATCTAATGCTACAATTTCCGCCGCTGTACCGCAGAAAAAGCCCGCATCTGTACCTTGCATTTCTTCCGGTTTGAAAAATTTTTCTTCGTAAGAGATTCCGAGATTATCACAGATTTCAAAAACTGTAGCTCTTGTAATTCCCGGAAGAATACTTCCTTTTGAAGGAGTGAAGAGTTTTCCGTCTTTTTCGAAGAAGATATTGGCTCCCGAACTTTCAGCTACATTTCCATCTGCATCAAGGACCAAGGCTTCATCATAACCTTTATCTTTCGCTTCCTGACAAGCTAAAATCGAGTTCACATAATGACCGCTGACTTTTGCTTCCACTTTGAAAGCTTTTGGATTAGGGCGTTCAAAAGAAGACGTCATAATTCTCATTTTGTTGGCGAGATAACCGTTATCCCAATTCCAAACTTCGATGACGAGATAACTTTTTTGACCTTTTGACAGAGACATATTCGGAGAGCAAATGACAATCGGACGGATATATGCATTACTAAGATTATTAATTTCCAACAATTTGTAAGTTGCTTCTACCATTTCTTCGGTAGAATAATCAAAAGGCATCATCATCGTTTCGGCAGATTTTCTAAGTCTGTCGTAATGTTCCTCTGCCTTAAAAATTTTAGTCCCGTTAGCTGTTTTGTAAGATTTGATTCCCTCGAAAACAGCATATCCGTAGTGTAACGATTGACCGTACAAGTCGGTCTTGGCTTCTTTTGCTTTCACATATTCCCCATCAAAGAAGAGAACACTGTCGTCATTGTAATACATTTTGTGTTGATTTTTTATGTTTGTTATTTGTCTGTTTTAAATAAAAAAACCACTCTCGTGATGAGAGTGGTCTGTAGTATTTCAATTTCAAAAATTATCACAAGCCATCACTCACCACCGGAATCCGATAATGCTAATAATGACAATAATAATTACTGAATAACTCATCTTTTTGTTTTGAACGGTACAAATGTATAAACTTTATTGAATTTTCAATACAAAAATCAAATTATAAATATCAAAAACCTATAAAACATTTATTTTAATACGATATTCATTAAAATGAAATTACAATATAAAACCTTTATTTTCAATTAGTTAAACCTGTATAAATTACGATGTCAAAAATTTCATGTAGAGTCCTAGCGAGATTTAAAAGCCGTTGATATCAACAAAGATATTTTAAAATTTATTTTAAGGGTAAAGCGAGCCCTGCCTCAATACTTTTACTTAATGTTTCAAAAGTAAAAGGCTCTTTATTTCAGATTTTCTAGTAATTCACCTGTAGATATTTTTCAATTTTCCTATCTTTAAACTTTCAAGTAAGAATTTTCTATGAGTAAGCCTTCTGATCCCAATGCAGAAATGATGAAACGCCTGCAGGAATTGCAGAAAGAACAGCTTATGATTTCCCGTTTAACCAAAGAGTTTTCTACCATTTTAGATAAGAAACAGCTTCAGCTTGTTTTCAATAAGACTTTCAAAGCCGAAATGGGATTCAATGATTGTATGATGATCAGGAATGTAAAAGGAAATATTGAAATATTCGGCAGCGGGACTGAAAATCAGAATTATACCACAGACCAACAGCTTGACAGGTATGTAAAAAAATGTCTTGATTCTGCGGAGCCTCTTCTTTTTGATCTGAAAGAATTGTCACCTCTTCCTTCCTGTTTTACAGAAGCTAAAAATTCGGGAATGCGGATGGCTGTCGGACTGGGGCTGCCGGCTGTCAGTGAAAGTAAAAATGTACTTTTCCTTTTCTACAAAAGCTTTATTTCAAGAGACAGTATTCCGGAAAGAATTTTAAACGGCATTTCTACCCAGCTTTCCATTACCCTTCATAACATTGATGTTCAGGAGCAACTGAAAACATTTCAGGGAAATATCCGGAATTTTCCGAAAGAAGTTGAAGAAGAAAAGAAAAGCGAACACGGCTTTCATGGAATTGTGGGGCAAAGTGAAGCCATGCAGCTCATTTTCGAAAAGATATCGCAGGTAGCTCCATCACAATCCAATGTGATTATCTATGGAGAAACGGGCACGGGAAAAGAGCTTATAGCACAGGCAATTCACGAGCTTTCAGAATTTTCGGGAAAGAAGATGATCAGGATAAACTGTGCGGCTATTCCTGCCAATTTAATAGAATCTGAACTCTTTGGTCATGAAAAAGGAAGCTTTACCGGAGCAACTGAACAAAGAAAAGGAAAGTTTGAGCAGGCACACAACAGCACTATTTTTCTGGATGAAATGGGCGAACTCCCCCTGGAATTACAAGCAAGACTTCTGAGAGTTCTCCAGGAAAAAGAAATTGAAAGAATCGGTGGAAACAAAAGAATAAAAGTAAATGTACGGATCATTATGGCTACCAACAGGAATCTTGAAAAAGAAGTGGCAGAAGGCCGGTTCAGAAGTGATCTTTTTTACAGGCTGAATGTATTTCCTATCCATCTTCCTGCCTTACGGGAAAGAAAAGAAGATATTCCTTTACTGGCAGACTATTTCCTGGAGAAATTATACCCGAAAACGGGCAAAAAGATTAATGGTTTTTCTCAGAATGTAATAAAAATGATGATTGCCAATCCATGGCCTGGTAATATCCGTGAACTGGAAAATATGGTTGAAAGAAGCATACTGACTGCAAAGGGAGATATGATCAAGGAAATGGAACTTCCAAAAATTATCCGTTATCAAAATACTGATCAGGATTTTCAGGTTAAAACACTGCAGGAATTTGAAAAGGAATATATTTTAAAAATAATCAAAAAATGTAACGGCCGTATTTTCGGGGAAACAGGTGCTGCAAAATTACTAGGATTGCCTCCGACAACGCTTATTTCCAAAATGCAGAAACTTGGAATAGAGAAAAAGCACTATTTCAGGGGATCTGAATAATGTTTGTCAAGCCCCATTTCTATTTTCCCTGAAGACAACGCCCAAAAAATCCAGAGTCCTAAAATGATCATGAGGGAAACTGCCGGGATCCAGAATGAAAAGATTAATGCAACAATATAAATAGGAAGCCCGTACAGGTAATTATTATGGATTTTCTTTATAGCCGCATCGGTAATGCCGGGGCGCAAAAGCTTTTTATTCCGGGTGGCCAGAAACCATAATAAATTGTAAGCAAGATTGATCATGACAAAAATACCGGTATAGAGGGCCACAACAACAGAGGAAGCTTCGCCGTCAAAATACCGCGCCAGCAAAGCGGTAGGATACGAAACTGCCGAAACCAGGAAAAGAATCAGTCCATTGGCAAACATAATTGCCGAATTCCGGCTGTAGATCTGTTTGAAAATCTTATGATGGTTCACCCACATGATAAAAATGCTAAAAAATGAAAGGATAAATGCCAGAAATGCTGGCCACTGATTCTTCAGAAAGACCAGCAGATCATTCCCGTTTTGTATTGAATGTTCTTCAGGAAAATGAAGATCTAACACTAAAAGAGTAATGGCTATTGCAAAAACTGCATCACTGAATCCTTCTATTCTGAGTGTTTCTTTTTCCATAATTGTCTGATTGATTTATGATTGTAAAGACATAATAATTTTGTCCTCAAACTATTGAAGAATATGATTAAAAATTGAAAGAAAATATTGTCTCCGGTCAGCTTTCCCCGGAATTATTTATAGCCTTTGTCAATTCCCAGTTTTTTCATTTTGGAATATAAAGTCTGAGCTTGTATCTTCAACAGCTCTGCAGCACCGCCCGGCCCTGAAACTTTCCCGTTGGAAGTCTGAAGCGCATTCATAATATGATCTCTTTCCATATCTTCCAATGATTTCAGCGGCCCTTGTGTTTCTGTAGGTTTTTCAATGATTTTGGGCAGATCAAAGCTTTCTATTTCTGTGGTTTTGGCCAGAAGAACACTTCTTTCAATAAGATGCTCTAGCTCACGGATATTTCCCGGCCAGTGATAATTCAACAGCTGTTCCAGTGCTTTTTCACTGATGGATGTGATATTTCTTCTTGAGGCAGCTGCATATTTGTTCAGGAAAAAATGGGCCAGCAATACGATATCTTCCTTTCGTTCTCTCAACGGAGGCAGTTCAATTGGGAAAACATTCAAACGGTAATACAAATCCAGTCTGAATCTTCCTTCTGCCACTTCTTTTTCTAGAGAACGGTTGGTCGCTGCCACAATTCTTACGTTCACTTTAATTGTGTTATTTCCTCCCAGCCTCTCAATCTCTTTTTCCTGGAGAACTCTCAGCAGTTTAACCTGTGAATCCAGTGGCAGCTCTCCTATTTCATCCAGGAAGACTGTTCCTCCGTTGGCCTGTTCAAATTTTCCAATCCTCAATGTATTAGCACCCGTAAAACTTCCTTTTTCATGTCCGAAAAGCTCAGATTCGATAAGTGCATGTGGCAATGCAGCACAGTTGACCACGACAATAGGATGAGCTTTACGTTCTGAAAGCTCATGAACGGAATGGGCCACTTTTTCCTTTCCCGTTCCGCTTTCCCCAACCACCAGAACAGAAGTGTCTGTAGGGGCCACTACCCTTATTTTTTCAACCACATCCTGAAGTACCTTGCTTTTCCCGATAATTCCTTCAATGACTTCATTATTTCCGGTATCAGTACACAATTCACAGCCTCTTTCCATGTCATAGCGGTATCTGGCAATGTCAAGCATAACAATCATATCACGCTCCCGGAAGGGTTTTACCATAAATCCGTAGGGCTGTGTCTCCTTCACCGCTTCCAGGGTAGACTGGTTGGTATTGGCTGAAATATAAAGAAAAGGAAGATTCATTTCACGCAGTTCCCAGGCAAGATCGATTCCTGTGAGGTCACCTTTTAAGATGATATCAAGAAGTACCCAATCCGGCTTGTTGTCTGCAATCAGTTTCCTGGCCTGAACCACTGAAGATGCAATTCCAGTGACCTGATAGCCGGCCTTCATCAGCATCAGTTTCAGATCATTGGCTACAATAAATTCATCTTCTACAATTAATATTTTTTCTTTCATTATGATCAGCCTTTAATTTGAAGGAGTTATTTCTGTATTTTTTCTGAAGGTAATGGTGACTTTTAAGCCCCCTTTGTTTTCGAGGTGGAAGGTTCCGTCCAGCTGATCGGTAAGTCCGCGCATCAGATTCATTCCCAACGATTCTGTTTCCTCGATATTAAAATCTACAGGAAGTCCTACTCCATTATCTGAAATCATCAGTTCACAAAGATCTTCGCCGGTATTTTTAAATGAAACGAAAACTTCCCCTTTACGGTCATCCGGAAATGCATATTTTACGGTATTATTGACCGCTTCATTGACGATCAATCCCATCGGAACAGCCTGTGCCACATCAAGAAATACTTTATCGGTATCTACTGTAAAGTTGATTTTCCTGTCAGATGAATAACATTCTTTGATATAGGTAATCAGCTCATAAATATACCATGACATATCAATCATCGAAAGATTATCGGACTGATAAAGTTTCTGATGGATAATGGACATAGCATGCATTCTGTGCTGGCTGTTCTGGATGGCCATCAGGGCATCTTCATTATCCAGGTAAGCAGACTGCGTATTCAGCAGGCTGATCACAATCTGCAGATTGTTTTTGACCCTGTGATGGATCTCTTTTAAGAGCCATTCTTTTTCGGCAAGTAATTTTTTCAGCTGTTCGTTCTGTTCATCAATCTGCTTACGTTTCAGTTCCAGGTTTTTATTGGCATTGCTTTTTAATCTTGATCGGTTATACAACAAGGCAGCAAAAAGGATCAGTGCCAGAATACTTCCAATGAAAACATATCTGATAAAGGTATCATTCGCAATCTTAATATCCTGTAGTTTTGCTTTCTGGGTCAGCAGCTGAATATTTTTATCTTTCTGTTCTGTCTCAAACTGAATTTTAAGGCTGTTGATCTGCTTGCTTTTTTCGCCGTTAAAAACAGAATCGGAAAGTTTTTTGTACAGCTGATAATGCTGTATGGCATCCAGGTATTTTCCCTGTACAGAATCTGCTTTGAACCACATTAAATGGTTTTCCGAACGAAGCATATCATTTCCGTTATTTTTAGCTATCGAATCAAAAAGCCTCGCTTCGCGGTACATTTTATCAAAGTTCCGGGTCTGGTAATGATAAAAAACAAAGCTTCGCAGCAATGAAGCCTGCTGATTGTTCTTTTCTGCATTTTCACCGTAATAGGCGACCAGTTTTTTGTAGTAGGCTTCGGCTTTATTAAACTGCTTTAAAATAGTATAGGTGCTGAACAGGATATAGTTTTCTGACATTTCAAAATCCTGGTCTACGATAGGGTAACGTTCTCTGTATTCTTCTATCATGGTAATAGCCTGCTTAAACTTTTTCTGCCTGATCAGCATCGTAGAAATATTATTGGCCACCGTTCTGATGTAGTTGTTATCTTTATTTTTCTTTGCCGTGGCCAGTGATTTTTCCCAATACTTCATGGCATCATCATTCTTACGGAGATAATAATACACCATTCCGATATTGCTGTAAATAGAGCACATCTGCAAAGAATAATCATTCACACTTTCGGCTGTTTTTTCTGCCAGAAGGCCATAACGGAGCGCTTCCTCATAATCCGCCTTCTGAATTTCAACCTGCGAAATAAGATTGTACACACTCTGTAATTCTCTGAATTTCACAGACTGATAAACAGACAGAGATTCTTTAAGCAAGCCAAGAGCCTTATCAGAATTTTCTTTGATATAGTAAAGCTCACCAAGATCTTTTAAAACGCCTGCCTGATTCAGTTTTGATCCTGAATTCTTAAATAGTTCCAACGCTTTTTCTTTCAGTTTGATTTTAGTATCAAAATACTCAGGTTTATTGTCATACATATATGATAATTCATTGTATGCTTCTCCGGCCTGCTCCTTAAATTGATGGGTTTCAAAATAAGAAATCGCCTGTTTCATGTTGGAAAAAGCAATCGTTTTACGGCCTCTTTCTTTATCTATTTTGGCATCCAGAAAGATGAGTTTTCCGGCAGACATCGGATCCCCGGATTTCATATTCAGTGCTTTTGCCTGTCTGTTCAGAATAGCGGCACTGTCGAGGTCAGCTTTCAACTCTCCTTTTTTGGTAATGTAATAGTTACTCAGGCGCAGCAATAAAGCGATTTTCTGAGTTGTATTGCCGGAAGAAGAAATCTGTTTTCTCAACAGTGCAGGATTTTCCTGGGTCTGTGCTTTTGTATTGCATGAAAACATCAAAACCAACGAAAAAAATACTATTCTTAGTAGATTTTTAGATAAAAAATAAAGGCCGAAATTCATTTTTTAAAGGTAATCTATTATCCTGTAATCTGCCATAGTCCTGTGCTAGTTTTTGCGGTGGTAAAAATAGCAGATGATCATTGCCAGTCCCGGTAAAATCAATGTTACCAGCCCGAACTGTTTTCCTGCATAAGCTCCTAAAAAACAACCTACCAGAAATCCAAGTATGGTAATCAGCTGTTTCTTCAGGCTTGCCCATGCATCAGGGTGGTGAAAGCCACTTGACAGAAGCGTTCCGAAATCCAGGGAAGCCTGGGTTACATTTCCTGTCATCATGGTCGTCGGGCCATGGGTTTCCTTTGCATACAGCTTCCCGAAAGCATTCTGAAGCCCCATTGCAAAAACGGTAATCATAGCCACAGTATACATCACGACTTCTGAAAATGTTCCATAGTAACTGAAAACGGCAACAATAATTCCGGCTAAAAAAAGCAATGTTCCTTCCCAGAATAACAGCGTGTAATGATTGATGACTTTCCCGGCAATCTTCCCTCCTGCCATAACCGCAAGAATAAAGACCGGAAAAGTAAGCAGCTTTACCCAGGCATGAATATCCGATCCCTTCACAAACTGATAGGCAAATACAATAAAGTTCCCTGTAACATGCGCCGAAAAAAGGGCATCTGCCGCTACAAATGTCACGGTATCACAGTATCCGGCAATCATGGTTAACAATAAGGTGACAAAGCCGATATTATGTTTTACTTCCATGTTTCTATTTTAAATGTGAACGGAGCATCCAGGCCATTTTCTCATGGGTTTCCAGTAATCCTGTAATGTAGTCGCTTGTCCCTGAATCACGGAATTCCACAGCGAAGTTTTCAATATTTTCACGAAGATGAATGATGATACTTTCGTGGTCGGAAAGAAGCGCTCTGATGTAAGTCAGGCTGTCGTTCGATTCAAGATGGTGCTCAGACAAATGGGTTAATTCAAGATATTCCCTTAAAGTAGCCGGTGCATAATGTCCCAGCGTCCTGATTCTTTCAGCCAGATCATCAATGATGTCGTCCAGCTGCCCGTATTGTGCTTCAAAAAACAGGTGTTTATTGTAAAAATCCGGTCCTTCGACATTCCAATGTGCTTTTCTAGTTTTGGTATACAATACAAATTCGTCTGCTAAAGTGGTAACCAGTACCTCAGCAACTTTTGCTAAATTTTCGTTTTTAATTCCGATTGAAGTTTTCATTTTATAAAATATTTAATAAGTAATAATCAAGTGAATATCTTCCTGCACCCAATGCAAGAATCAGTAACAGGGAAAGGGTGTACATAAAAGGAACATCCCGCACTTCCAATGAATCCTTTCTATGAACCACAAAATATCCGATAGCCGTCACACCAATGGTCGGTAAAACCGCAAGTCTGGTTCCCAATCCTAAAATAATCAGAAACGGAACCACCAGATCAGCAAATGAAGCGACTATGGCATTGAGTTGATCAGGCAATCCCAGAGGATTGGGAATGACTTCCCTTTGTCCGTTTTCCAGTCTGAATTTCTTTAAACCATGCACTCTGAACAATTGAATAGCCAGGAGTACCCGGAAAACTAGAAATGAAGCATCATTGCATGGTGAGCCTAAATCTGATGAAAGGATCTGTTTTAATATTTCCATATATATTGTTATTTAAAAAGCAAAGCACGAACAGCCTAGAGCTCCCCAGAATGTGTGGTAATTGTTAACGGGCACATTGCTCATCCTTGCCTGGTTATGGTTATGATGATGGATATCGCAACTTCCTGCACAGCTATGAATTTGTGAGATTAGTGGGGCTTTTAAATCCTGTTTCGCATTTTTTTCGATTTCTTTCTGAAAATGTCCTCCGGTAGGGTAATATCCGTTATAAAGATTTGTTGGAGACCAATCCGGAAGCACAGGAACAGATGGCGGTGCATAGGATAAAAATGTTCCTTTTGCATAGACAATTTTCCCGTCTACAATGGTCATTTCCGCTTCAATATTTTTGATTTCTTCATCATCAACCGTGAAATAATCCTGATCAAGAACTGCCAGATCGGCAAACATTCCCACTCTGATATCGCCTTTTTTCTGCTGTTCCTGTGAGAACCATGCGCTGCCTTTTGTGTACAGTTCCAGTGCGGTTTCCCTGTCCAGTTTTGTATCGTGATACAGTTGAAGTCCGCCAACAGTTTTTCCTGCGGTCAGCCAATACATGGAAACCCATGGATTGTAACTGCTTACTCTTGTAGCATCCGAGCCTCCGCCTACAGGAACTCCCATTTCCAGCATTTTTTTCACGGGTGGTGTACTTTCTGCGGCAGCAGAACCATAACGGTCTGCAAAATATTCTCCCTGGTAGGCCATTCTGCTCTGGATAGCGATTCCGCCGCCAAGCATTTTTACTCTTTCAATATTTTTTTCATCAATGGTTTCCGCATGATCAAAAATCCATGGCAGGCCATTGAAAGGAATATCCCGGTTTACTTTTTCAAAAACATTTAAAAAACGGGTGATGCTTTCATTATAGGTTGCATGAAGTCTGAATGGCCAGCGGTTTTCTACCAGTAAACGGACTACTTTTTCGAGATCTGCTTCCATGTTTTCAGGCAGATCCGGTCTTGGCTGCAGAAAATCTTCAAAATCGGCCGCCGAAAATACGAGCATCTCTCCTGCCCCGTTGTGGCGGTACATATCATCCCCCTGATATAATTTTACCGTGTCGATCCAATCGCTGAAATCTTCAAATTCATGCTTTGGTTTCTGGGTAAAAAGATTATAGGCGATCCTTACGGTAAGCTGTTTTTTCTCATTCAGTTCGTTCACCACCTGATAATCGTCCGGGAAATTCTGGAATCCTCCGCCGGCATCAATGACGCTGGTAATTCCGAAGCGGTTCAGTTCTGTCATAAAATGCCTTGTGGAATTCAGCTGGTGTTCGTAGGAAAGCTTCGGGCCTTTTGCCAATGTTGAATATAAGATCATGGCATTAGGTGTAGCAATAATCAACCCTGTGGGTTCACCGTTAGCATCTCTTTCAATATGTCCACCTGCCGGAGCCGGGATATCTTTAGTAAATCCTACCGCTTTCAATGCTGCCCTGTTCATTAAAGCCCTGTCGTACAAATGCAGGATAAAAACAGGTGTTTCCGGAGCAATGGCATTAATTTCCTCCAGGGTTGGCATCCTTCTTTCTGCAAACTGGAATTCGGACCATCCTCCTACAACACGAACCCATTGCGGGGAAGGTGTACGATCTACCTGGTCTTTTAACATTCTGAGTGCATCGGCCAGTGAGGGAACTCCGTCCCATCTTAATTCCAGGTTGTAATTCAATCCGCCACGGATCAGATGGATATGAGAATCATTGATTCCCGGCACCACTCTTTTCTTTCTGAGATCAATCATTTTTGTGGCCTCATCTGCGAACTGGTCTGCCAGTCCGTCATTTCCAACCGCGATAATTTTCCCGTCTTTAATGGCCACGGCAGAAACTTCCGGAGTTTCTTTATTGAAAGTGTGTATTTTTCCGTTGTATAGGATAAGATCTGCTTTCATGTTTAATTATTTGGTGTTCAACTTCGAAATAGCCTCCTGAATTCCTCCTCCGGCAACGGTGAAAAATGACGGCCCGGCCAATAGAATCAGTTTTTTTAATTTCATTTTGTCGGATAGGTGCTGACTATTTAAATATAACTGGGCACGATAGGCGTCAAAGGCACCTAAGACCACATTTTCTGCCACTAAAGCGGTTGGAGAATCAATTCCGGCATCTTTGATATCGCTGGCAAATGATGCAGTATGTACCTGTAGTTTCAAAGCTTCCCGCATCGCAACACTTCCTACTTCTTTCATAAGCCCGGCATCGAAAGAATTTCTGTTCCCCAGGCCGATCAACAGCAGTTTTCCGGAGGCAAGGCTTCCTTTTGGAGGATT
Source organism: Chryseobacterium sp. (assembly GCA_039594975.1). Lineage (GTDB taxonomy): Bacteria > Bacteroidota > Bacteroidia > Flavobacteriales > Weeksellaceae > Chryseobacterium. The sequence goes on from JBCNMJ010000009.1 coordinate 18,656, forward strand.
AATTAATAAGGTTTCCAAAGCGTGTCCTTTGAACTGTCCTTTTTTACGGACTTCTGTAATAATTCCTTTGAGTGCCTCATCCAGATGAACCATGCCGTTCAGTTCTTTGGGAAGCGCCGGCGGATTGAAAATATCTCCTTCCGTATACTCGAAAACACAGGCGATCTGTAAATCTGCTTTGGCAGCAGAAGGTCCCTGAACCAGTCCTACAACAGAAATTCCGTCAACAGTTCCCCATGTTTTTGAGGTTCCGATTGCTGTTTTTTCTGCAACAGCCTGTGCTGAAACGAAGTTGGTTCCCGCAGTTGCCAACACCAATGCTGTAAAGAGTGTTTTTGACCAATTGATGTATTTTGAAATTGAATTTTGCATAATAGATGATTTAGTAATGATTAAAATTTGAATCCCAGCCTTATATTCCAGAAAACACCGCTTTTTGCATCCTGAATGATATCTTCAATAAAAGGTCCTTTGTGGAAATACTGAAGTCCGCTCACCAAAGAGAAATGTTTGTTGAAATTATAGGTAAAGCTGGTTAAATAAGCCGTTCCGATATACCTTTTATCTGAGCTGCTTCCGGGACGGTTCAATGCGCCGCTCGGTCGGTAAACTCCGTCATTCAGGGAATATCGCCAGTTGAAGACAACATCCATCTGCATTTTGAGTCTTGAAGTCAGATCCAGGGTCATATACGGATGTATATCAATTAAATTGACGGGTCCCACCTGCGGACTGAAGCCGAAATAGCCTCCTTTCGGATATAAAGGATTAAATGTATTGAGCTTTCCGTCGTTTTTTGAATGATCTCCTGATATATAATCGTTTCTCAGATTGATACTTGGCCTGAATATAAAGTTTTCAAAAAGATAACCTATATCTACAGATCCTGTCCACGCACTGATCTTTTCATTTCCGAAGCGTCCGAACTGATAGGCTGCTTCCAGGTTATAAATAAATCCGCCGCCATATTTCCAGAGTCTTCCGCCAACCGTATGCCTTTTTTCTCTGGCAGTTCCTGCTTCAAAAACAGATTCGTCTCTACGGATTCCGAGATAATACAGATCCAGATTTCCGGCTTCAGGAATAATAATTTTGGAATAAAGTCCCCAAAGATTAAGCTGCTTTGAAACGGTATTATCAAAAACGCCGGTTCTGACAGAGTCTGCCATCATTGCAAAAGCATCTACGGAAACATTTTTATAGGAATACATGATTTTAGCTCCTGTAAAAGACAGCCTTGCATTCGGTCCTTCCCTTACAGAAATTAATCTTCCGGAACCGTAGTCCAGCTCCTGTCTTCCCAGTCTCACTATCAGCTTCTGATCTTCCTTATTCACCAAACCTGCATCCAGAAAGAGATTCTGAATACTCAGTTGGTCTTCATCAATGCCTCTTGAACCGTTTTTTCTTCCGTTTTGTAAAGCACTTCTGATCTGTGAAAATATTCTGAAGTTTTTCCCGAAATGCCAGTCTGCATGAAGATCATAGCGCTGGAGAAAAAAGTCGTTGTGTCCTATGTTAAGCCTTCCCCAATCTTCATTGTTGAAATCCACATATTCATACCTGGCTTCGCCACCCAATGAGAGATAGATATCTTTCTTTTCATTGAGAGGAAGATATTTAATGTTATCATAAAAGCTCTTTGTGGAATCTTTCAGGTATTCATAATTTTCGTCATACCGCAGAAGTTTAAAGCTCTGGGACGATAAAGTTTCAGAACATAAAAGAACTGTTATGAAAAAAGCTTTTAAAAACAGTATTGAAGGTGCAGATTTCAACATTGAAAATGGTATATGAATTTTAGTGATTCAGCATATGGTGAGCATAATGGATTCCCAATCCGTAAGAAGCTCCATATTTTTTCATCAGGTCAGTTACAGGACCATAGGTTTCCTGGCGTGCCCAGTCTCTCTGAAGTTCCAGGATATACTGAATGGAAGTCATGGGCTTTACTCCTGAATGGATCATTCTCTGTACGGCTCTTTCGTGTGCCTCATCGCTTACATCACCACAGGCATCGGTAATGACATACACGTCATAGCCTTCCTCAAGTGCAGATAATGCAGGACCCACAATACAAACGCCTGTCCATAATCCTGCGAAAACCAACTTCTGTTTCTGTGTTCCTACAATTGCTTTATAAGCAGCTTCATCTTCCCATGTATTCATAGTAGTTCTGTCGATATAGCCTGAGGTTGCCATAGGATATGCTTCCTCAATTTCCGGGAAAACAGGTCCTGAAAAGCTTTGTTCTGCAACCGTAGTAACGATGGTAGGAACATTGAATATTTTGGATGCTCCACACAGTACCGCAACATTATTACGCAGTTCGTTCATAGAGATACTTTTGGTGGCAAATGCCATTTGTCCTTCGAAATCAATCAGTACCAGTACATGATTTTCAGGAGAAAGTAGTTTTGATGATGGTTTCATAAAGTTTATTTAGATATTTTTTTGTTTACTTTTTATTGTTTAAGAAATTTCAATAACTCTTCATTGAATTTGTCTTTTTCTTCAAGGAACAGTGCATGTCCACTGTTTTCAAAAGGAATAAGTTTAGATCCTTTAATAGCTTTGTTCATTTGCTCTGCTAAAGCATAGGCCACTATTCTGTCCTGCCTTGCCTGCATGATAAGGGTCGGAATCTTGATTTTCGGTAAATCTCCACGAAGATCTTCGTCTCTTAAAGCGATTAACGCCTGCTCCATTGCATAAGCGGATGACTGCATTTCAATCCCTCCCAGCCAGGTGCCTACACCAGGTGAAACAGAAGTTGCGGATAAAACAAATCTTTCACCTATCGTGTTCAGTAATCCCGGTCTGTCTACGCTTACAAGATCTATCCATTTGGTAATATCTTCTTTTGTAAATAGCGGATAAGGATAATCAGGTTTTTTGGTATGAACAGGTGCAGCAGCAGCAAATAATGCTAATTTACTGACATGAGCACTGTTGTATTTTGCCACGTAATGCAGCGCAATCGCACCGCCCATGGAGTGCCCTCCCAATGTAGCATCTTTGATATCCAGTTTGTCCAAAACAGTTTTGATATCAGAAGCAAACTGATCATAATTATATTTTCCATAAGGCTTATCCGACTGTCCAAAGCCTCTCAGAGTGATTCCTATAACCCGATAACCCGCTTTGATTAAAGGAAGATACTGATACTCCCACGAAGCATCACTTACCGGATAACCGTGGATTAAAACAACCGGCTTACCTTCTCCAAGGTCGGAAACATGAAGCCTTACATTAGGTTCCACTTCGATATATTCTGCTCTGGCTTTTGTGGATTTTGCCGTATTTTGTGCGTTAATATTGGTAAGGAATACCGCTGACAATAAAACGGCAGTACCAAAAATTGTTTTTAGTTTCATAATGATGATATTTTTTTAATGGCTGATTTTTGACAGATTTATTGTAAACATGTCAAAGTGGTATTGAATCAGCTGCCTTCCCTAAAAGGCTCTCCATTTAAAAAGAAGACAGCAGATTCAAAAAAAGAAATTATCTTTTTAGTAAATATTTATGCTGCCCTTCCAGAACAAGTTCAGATTTTTGGTTATAGACTCTCACTTTTGTGGTGACTATACCTGTGTCTTCCTGTGGCGTTAAATCGGTAATTTCTAACGAAGAATACAGCGTATCTCCTGAATGTACCTCTTTCAAAAAATGGCATGATAATTCTAAAAAAGCAATAAAAACACTTCCGAAGTAATGAGGCAAAAGAGTTGCCCCCGGTGCGGTAAAAGCCAATACCTGCAAACCGTGAACTACAGGAGCTTCATGGCCGTATCTTTTTGCATATTCCACATCGTAATGAATCGGATGATTATCACAGGAAACTGTTTGAAAAGCTGAAGCATGTGCATCGGTAAGAGTTCTGCTTGGTGCCCTGAACACTTCACCTACTTTCAGTTCGTCAAACGTACGGGCCGGAACAATAGAAAAATCTTCAGGATTGAATTCCGGTTCGTGAGTTTTTGAGTTTTCCATATTTTTGGGATTTGAATGGAATGATGATTATTCAGTAATAAATTCAAGAATGTCTTTGTTGATGGTCTGATGCTCTGTAGTCGGCATACCATGAGGGAATCCCGGATACGTGATCAGTTTTCCATTCTTTAATAATTTAATTGATTTTAATGCAGCATTGGCAATAGGTACGATCTGGTCATCTTCACCATGCATCACCAAAACAGGAATGTCAACTGCTTTCAGATCTTCAGTTAAATCTGTTTCTGAAAAGGCTTTGATCCCATCATAATGAGCAACAATTCCTCCCATCAGCCCCTGTCTCCACCAGTTTCTCTGTACTCCGTCCTTTACATCAGCACCTTCTCTGTTGTAACCGTAGAAAGGAATAGTAAGGTCATAGTAAAACTGGTTTCTGTTGTTCATCGTCTGTTCCCTGATGTTGTCAAAAACTTCCATAGGAACACCGTCAGGATTGTTTTCACTTTTCACCATTACCGGTGGAATGGCACTGATCAGAACCGCTTTCTTAGCTCTCCCATTGGAATATTTATTCACATAACGGATTACTTCACCACCTCCTGTTGAATGTCCGATGTGGACAACATCTTTCAGGTCCAAGAACTCAACCAGTTCAGCGGCATCAGAAGCGTATTGCTCAATAGTGTGGTTGTAGATATTCTGGCTTGAACGCCCGTGCCCTCTTCTGTCATGGGTAACTACTCTGTAGCCTTTCTGTAAAAAGAAAATCACCTGTGCATCCCAGTCATCAGATGATAAAGGCCATCCGTGGTGAAACATTAATACAGGTCCCTGCCCCTGATCTTTGTAAAAAATTTCTGTTCCGTCTTTTAATGTTAATGTGCTCATTGTTGTACTATTTTTTTGAATTAAACTTATGAGCATAATGCCAAAAAACAACCCAAAGCAATAAAGAAATTGGTTTTCAGTATATTATTAAAAACAGTCAGTAAATTACATTACGAAATATCGTAGTTTTATGATTCAGCTATCAGTATTTATATAAAAACATAGAAATGTAAGCGTAGAAAGCGATAAAAATCCTGAGGAAAAGAATACATTATAATGAAGATTAAGCCCTCGTTATCTTAGCACTGACAATATAATGAATCTATATTGTGGTAAGTGTAGATAAAATATTACGGACACAGTAAAAAATAGGCTATTACTTATCTTGTAATAGCCTATTTTTTGAAACCAAGTTAACACATTTAAGGTGATCATTATCTTTTTATATAAGATTAGTTCGTTACTCAGTTCGATATATCTTTTCAGATAGTCAGTATTTAGCCAATTTTTCTGCATATTTTAACAATTATATTATTAAAACATCCTATATCTAAAAAGCATTAAATTCCAGCTTCCTTATCAGTAAAAATCTGGACTCCAGCTTTCTTTTCAATCAACTGTAGCGGATATAGTTCAGGATTATATACACCATTAAGAACTTCATTCAAAGCGTTTTTCTTGGATTTACCAAATGTAACAATCAGAATATTTTCAGCTTTATTAATGATAGGTTCAGTTAAAGTAATTCTGAACATTTCCTGTGGCTTCAGATAATAGGCATCAACCCATTTTTCTTTTTCTTGTAAAATCTTTTCACCCGGAAACAGAGAAGCTGTATGGCCATCATCACCCATTCCTAAAAGGATAAAATCGAAAACACCATCAGCTCCCAAAACATTTCTGATTTGAGCTTCGTATTCTTTAGCATAATCTTCAGGCCCAATTCCGTCTTTATACATCGGGAAAATCTGATTTTCATTGACCGGAACTTTGTCCAAAAGTGCTTCCAAAGTCATTTTAAAATTACTTTTCTCATCTTCAAGAGAAACCCATCTTTCATCTACCCAAAAAAAATAGATTTTGTTCCAGTTTATCTTACCTGCATATTCGGGGGTAGCCAATAAGCTAAAAATGGCTTTCGGTGAAGAACCGCCACTCAATGCAACCACAAACTTATCATGCTTCTGGATGGCTTTTTTCGAAAGCTCAACAAATGTATCTGCTGCTTTTTTATATAAAACATCCAGATTATTAAATATTGTAATATTCATTTACTTTTAATTAAATTTTAAACCCACTGATGCCCCTGTCTCTCTACCAGCGCATCACTGTCATCAGGTCCCCAGCTTCCTGAAGCATAATTCGGAAAAGATGGATCTTTGGTCTTTTCCCAGGTTTCCTGAATTGTTTTTATAACATCCCAAGCCTCTTCTACCTGATCCGAGCGCATAAACAGTGTAAGATCTCCCACAAGTGCTTCCAGTAAAAGTGTTTCATAAGCTTCGGGAGTATCGGTTTGACAGGCAAAATTGTCGAAAATCATTTCCACAGGTTTAAGCTCTAAAGACAAGCCTGGCTTTTTAGACATAAACTGCAATCTGATGTCCATTTGTGGCTGGATATTAATAACCAATCGGTTAGCCGACAGATTTGAAGTGCTTTCTGAAAACGTAGAATTTGGAAGTGGTTTAAACTGAATCGTTATATAAGAATGCTTTTCTTTCATCTTCTTACCGGTACGAACATAAAAAGGAACATCCTGCCATCTTTCATTATCCAGATAAAACTTGATAGCGACAAATGTTTCTGTATTAGAATCAGAGGCAATCCCCTCTTCCTGGCGATAGCCATTTACTTTTAGTCCATTTACTTTGCCACGCCCGTATTGTCCTCTTACTGCATAATGATCTACTTTTTCGGGAGAAATCCTACGGATGGATTTTAAAACATCAACTTTACGATCCCTGATCTCACCGGATTCGAGTGAAGCAGGAGGCTCCATAGCAACCATGCAAAGAATTTGCAAAAGATGGTTCTGGATCATATCGCGCAAAGCTCCTGTCTGCTCATAAAAACTGGCCCTTGTTTCCACTCCTACTTCTTCGGCAACCGTAATCTGCACCGATTCTATATGTCTGTGATTCCATAGAGGTTCAAAAATTGAATTTCCGAACCTGAATGCTAAAATATTCTGAACCGTTTCTTTACCTAAATAATGATCGATACGATAAATCTGTTCTTCCTTAAAAGTTTGTGAAAGAAGCTTGTTCAGCTCAATGGCAGATTCTTTATTGTAACCAAAAGGTTTTTCGATAATAATTCGATCTTTTTCAGGGTCAGATGCTATTGACGTATTTTTAAGATGATTTGAAATTACTGATACAAAGTTTGGTGAAATGGACAAATAGAAAAGCCTGTTTCCTCTCATTCCATACACTTTATCGAAATTTTCCAGTTTCTGATATAAATTCTGATAAGATTTTTCTTCATCAAGCTGATGTTGAAAATAGCTGATGTGAGCCTGAAAACCAGCCCAATCTTCCTTGGTTACAGTCTTTCTGGAAAAACTCTCCAGATTTTCTTTAATATAAGCTCTGAATTTTTCATCCGTATTTTCGGCTCTTCCTAAAGCTAAAATATTAAAACCTTTGGGCATTCTGCCATCGATATATAAATTGTAAAAAGCAGGAAAAAGCTTTCTTTTTGCTAAATCTCCTGTTGCACCAAAAATAACAATAGTTGTTGGATGCATGATTGTATTATCACTCATTTTCAGGATTAGTTATTTAGATTTTGCCATGAAGTATGAAAAACTCCCTCCCTGTCAGTTCTTTGGTAAGTGTGTGCACCAAAATAATCACGCTGGGCCTGAAGCAGGTTTACAGGTAAAGATTCTGTGATGTAAGCTTCAAAATACCCTAAAGCCGACTGAATTCCTAAGCTTGGAATTCCGTTTGATACAGCAAAAGCAGCTGTTTTTCTTAATGAAGAAATTTTATCCTTTACAATTTCTGAAATTTCCCGGTTCAATAAAATATTAGATAAGTTCTCTTCTTCGGAATAAGCTAAATAGAATTTCTCTAACAGAACAGAACGAATAATACATCCTCCTCTCCAGATTTTAACAACATCTTTTAACGGAATTTCAAACTGATATTCTTCAGAAGCTTTTACCAATAATGCCAAACCCTGAGCATAACTGATTAAAGTAGATAAATACAAAGCATCACCTACCTCTTTGATAAACAATTCTGTATTTTCAGGAGTTGACACTTCTCCTTTAGTATATAATTGAGAAGCTTTCACTCGCTCATCTTTGTAGGCAGATAGAATTCTTGAAGTTACGGCAATATCGATGGTTGGAATAGAAACACCAATTTCCATAGCTTCCTCGGAAGTCCATTTTCCGGTTCCTTTTGCTCCTGCTTTATCTAAAATTTTGTCGACAAGAAAACTGTCTGTTAAATCATCTTTTTGCTGGAAAATATCTCTTGTAATTTCAATAAGGAAGGAATTCATTTCGCCTTCATTCCATCTTTTGAAAACTTCATACAATTGGTCATTGTTAAGATTAGCTCCTTTTCTCAGTAAATCATATGCTTCACTGATTAATTGCATGATGGCATATTCAATACCGTTATGAACCATTTTAACATAATTTCCTGCAGCTCCTTTCCCCATATAAGCGGTACAAGGTTCTCCGTTTACTTTTGCTGAAATTAATTCCAACATAGGTTTAACCAAATTGAAAGCTTCCAGATCTCCACCCGGCATAATACTAGGACCTCTTCTTGCGCCCTGCTCTCCCCCAGAAACTCCCATTCCCATAAAGTGAAGGTTTTTAGAAGCTAAATCAGCAATACGTCTCTCAGTATCTTTGAAATAAGAGTTTCCTGCGTCAATTACGACATCTTTCGGATTCAGAAGCGGTGTTATACTTTCGAGAACGGCATCAACAGGTTTGCCTGCAGGAACCATTAAAATAATTTTTCGCGGACTGTCTAAACTTAACACAAATTCCTCCAGAGAAACAGATCCAACAACTTTTGTGTCTGAAGCTACGCCTTTACGAAGTTCTATTACTTTCTCTTCATCTAAGTCGAATCCTGCTACAGAAAAACCGTTATCGGCAATATTATAAAGCAGATTTCTACCCATTACACCCAGACCAACGACTCCGTAATTATACTTTTCCATTCTTATTTAAGATTTATTTATAAGTCAAATTTACTGAAATACATGTCAGTAAAAAAATTATCTAAAATTTTCTTTCAATCGTTAGATTAGTTATCTTCAACTGGAAAATGTTATTAATTATTAATACGTTGATATTTAATATAATGATATACTTCTGATGTACCAAATAATTAATCTTACACAATTAAGTTGTGAAAAGAATAAGCTAAAAGAAATTTTTAGTTAAAAATGAGGATAGTAATTCTTGTTTAAGCCAACCAAATCATCTATAAAAGTGTTTGAAGTACATTCAACTTAGTCACCTGACAGGATTACTGATTTCTAAAATTCTTTCCAATCTTCTACCAAATGTTTCGATCTTTCTTTGGTTGTAGGTACAAGACCGGAAGAACCTGAGCTAAAACAAAAAAACGCTGTAAACATTGATGTTTACAGCGTTTTAGCCTATTTTGGTTTCTAACCTGGCGGGGAGAGAGGGAGTCCTGTCGAACTACTTCTGCCATTACTATCCTTCTTCGAAAGCATTAAATAGAACCTCATTATTAAAAAAATAAAGCACAACATTTGATGTGCTTTATTTTTCAACTTCGTCCACATAAAATGGTGATTAACATGTAATGGTTTTATATTTTCTTTTCAAAATCTGCAAATTTGCTGGCTCAGATCAGAATGAGGAAACTATAACCGATCATCTACATGAGTTCCTTTTTTAAATGAATGTTACCAAATATAACACTTATTATCTCATTCATCGATTGACTGACATTAAATATCCAATGTAACGGAGAACATATTAAATCTTTATGCACTGCTCAAGCCTGAAGCAGGCTTCTTCACACGGTTGATAGCGAGAATATTTATCCCGCAGCTGTTATCTGTAAGAGAAAAACTCATGTTTGCTCTTACCGGTTATTCCCTCGAAGATGAAAAACAAAACCTGATACAATCGCTTAGAACTCACTCTCCCATTAGATATGTGGATAGCACTGCGGTGCACACTCTGATCATTCATGGGACTTTTGACAAAGTGGTATCCCTGCGTCAATCTCAAAATCTGAAAAAGCTTCTTGAAATAAATAATATTCCATCAAAATTGATCACTGTCAATAAAGGCGACCACGGGCTTAAATAACATAGATACAACGGAAATGAAAAAATTAGTTGAGGAAACATTTTCATTTGCTGCAAAAAGGGATAAGAAATAAGGACCACTGCTGCTATCATTATATCTGTCCAATAAAACTTGTGGATATAATTCCACTCATTTTAGCTCGAAAAAGTAGAAACTTTTAATGAGCAAAAATGAGTGGAATTCAAATCCCTACGACATATTTCTTCTATTTTTTTATCAGGATTCCCATATTACCATTTTCAAGTTGTCAATTTTGTAGTTAAAACAGCAGAAATGAATGGATTTCTGATATTACCCATATCCGCATAGTCAAGGTTGCCTATATCTTGCGACAGCTATTGATTTGTTGACAGAGCCCGAAGCTTTCTCTTCGTTCCGTGGTTCTACAGTTCGCTATCCATCATGGATTCCGACATGTGTTTCATTAATGGCTCTAGAACACCAACATTAGGAGACAAACTTTTGCTTCGTAAAGGCATTGTACGGCTTCTGCCTTGAAGCGTTCAAAGTCGAGTGAACCATTTCTTTCATAACCGTGTCGTTTGAATAATTTAATTTAAATAATGTTACTGAATTATTCAAACGATACAATTCGTGTTACAGTCACGTTCATATCTGTTATTTGAAGATGTCATCACTTTTTTGCCCTTAGGTTTCCAAATGAAATCTCGTACAATTGTGCAAACCATTATTCTTTATTTTTCGTTAATGGACCGCAAATCAATAATCGACAAGGAATACTAATGCCTACAAGCAAAAAAGGAAGGAATATTTTTTACCTTCCTTTTTCTGTTGTGCTTTAGAGGTGATATCAGCAAAATTACTTGGATGGTTTATATGAGCATTTTATAAATATAGGATAAACCATTTTTAATCTATCTGTAAAATAATTTTTTTCATCCTGATATTGAGTTGTTTTTCCTTGTTCCACAATCCACCACTTATTATAACCGTCATAATACATGGTATCATTTTTTTTATTTTTATTATATAATACAAAAGCAAAATCCACATTATTATAATATTCTGGAGTATTATTACCAATCAACTTAAATGTTTTAATCTTTGCATTTATTTCCAAATAATCTATTTTAGAAAATTTTTGTGTAACAAAAGTATTTTCATCAGAATTAATTTTCCAAAACATTTTTTTTTCAAAGCTAAATGAAGCATCATTTGCTGAAGTTGATTGCTTATAAAGAATAGCTTCTCCGTTTTTATTTTCCTTTCTCATTGAGCATGAAAAAAATATGAAAAAGCACATAAATAAAACAATTAATCTAAGCATGATCTATTTTAATTTATTACTTGTTACTGATTCTGTTGGCAACGTGATTCCCCAATAAACTTTACGTTGTGGTTCATTTAATGATTCATTCACCTGATTGGATAAAAGAGTGGTCCTTATTTCCTCATTACTTGTAAATCCATTTTTATCTGGATTAACAAATGGTTCGATTCTTTGGAAGTAATTAGCATTATCTAATAAAAAATTTCCTGCATGCACTAACTCATGACCTAATCCTGCAGTTGGAGAAATTACTTTGTCTTCTTTATTATACTTACCACTTTCGTATCTAGATAGTAAGTCTTTTTGATTTTTATCATTATATTCAGAATTATTGAATAAAAGTCCTTTTTTACTATTAAATGTAATTTTACCAATATCTATGGGATCTTTTGTATTCCAATTTTTATATTTTTCATTATAAGATAACCCCATATAAAATCTTGTATTTTCCCCCTCAACTACACTAAGAACTCTTTTATCATCAATTATTTTTTGTAAATAATTGGTATCTTTAGTCCCATCTCCATTTGTATCTAAATTTAATGCATCAGATGTATATAACTTATCTAATCCTGCGATCGCATTATCGAGAAATTCATTACCGGTTTTTCTTCTGTTTTCTGAATATGAATAAGTCCATTGTCTTTGCCTTCCATCTTCTGTTTGATAATAAATTATAATTTGTTTTCCATTTGGATCCTTAAAAAATACTGGATTATTAAAGGCATAATGATAAGGACTAGCTTTAATATATCTTTCAGCCAAGGGATCCACTACTCCCCATCTTCCTAAATCAGGCATATAGAATCTTGCTCCATAATCATACATTCCTGATTCCTGAAGTTCCTTGCCGTTGTATTTGTAACTTTGGTAACCTCCAAATATTCCTTTCAGCCCTCCGATATGATTCATCCCAAAAGCATAATAGTTGTTCGTATCTGTTATTTCAAGATTCCCATCGCTTTTTTTAGCATAACTAACCCGTGCATTTCCTAAATGGTCTTTATACTGGTAAATATAACGATTTTCCGTATAGCTGTAGAAACCTTCAGCAGTGCCTACAAAATCCAAGGTCCATGCTAGTGGCACTACAATAATCGGATCTTTAAATGCTTCCTGTTCATAAGCCACACTTGTCCTGCACCATAAACATGGCGCTACGGTTTCTGAAAAATAATACTGGAAGCCATCTAAGTAGTCTGTGTACTTATAAGTGGTAGACTGACCTCTTCCCCCTCCTGTACTGTAGGTCTTTCGAACCTTCACCCCGTCTGCACGGTATAGATAATTTAAGCCAAAGTTGGTGGTTGTGCCCAGAAATGGATCAGCCTGGGTGATGGAAAACTGATCGGGTACATTCAAATGATTATAACCAATGTATTGAATCCCCTTATCCTTCATTGTGGTCATATTTCCATTCAGATCATAATCAATGATATTATTTCCGCCTTCATATCCTGTGAGGTTCAATGAATTTTCTATTACCTGGGTTAAGCGGTTTCCCTGATAGATATAATCTAAGTTATCTACTAAAGTGGAAGTCAGTCCCGATACCGGATTCGCGGATCGTTTAAGATTACTTATGTTTCCATTCAGGTCATAGGTTAGGTATTCATCAAAGTTACCGCTGGATCCTGTAGTGGGTTCTTTATAGAATGCATTCTTTAACCTGTTCAGGCGATCATAATCATAGTTGTATCTTTTTAAAAGATTTTCTGATCCATTATTCCAATCTACTTCTGCAATATTGCCATTGAATTTTCCCGGTGTAATATTGGAGTTCACAGGATTATTATATCTTATCTCATACCCAAATAATTTTCCATTAAGGTTGGCAGGATCATTGATCTTTGTCATCCACCCACGGATGTTATAAGCATAATCGATAACCTGAAGCGGTGTTGAAACATCTAGCCCCCCCACTTTTTTAGTAGTAATTCTAGAAAGTTCATTATACTCATTCTGTGTAAGAATTTCTGTCGGGTTGGAATCTACTTTATGGGTATGCTTTACCAAACGGTTTTGTGAATCATACGTAAAGTTTTCATCAATAACTCTTTCTGTATCTGTAGAGAGCCTTTTATGTCTGGTAATGGTTTGCTGGGGTACTCCTGCAAAATCAAGCCTGGATTCTATTTGGGTGTAGCCTCCTAAGTGATTAATCGACTGGGTGGCAAATATTCTTCCTTTAAGATCGTAATAGCTGTAGTTCTTCGTCCAGTTGTCATCTTCTATATTTTTAACATAGGTAGCCAAAGACAAGCTTCTGGTAGTAAGCCCCGAGCTTACATTACCTGTTAATACGGCACTCTGATTAGGAATGCTTGAGGTAAAGGCAGGAGTTCCTGTAGGATAGGTATCATAATAATTGACGGACAATAATGTACTTATTGTATAGGGAATCGAAACATTGGTGTAATAGAGATCAATACCGTTATAGGATACAGGAGTAGCTGATCTACTTTCATTATTCGTAGGATTAGCCGTGTTATTGTTAACATCACTCTGAATACTCTGACGTGAACTGGAACTAGACGTTATACCTGTGTAAACTATCCTTCCAAACTGGTCATATTTTGTAAAAAGCCATTGCCCTTGAGTATTCAAATTGGCATCCTGGACCATAATCAATCGGTCCTGTTTATCATAGATCATATACTCCTTTCCTTTTCCCGGTAATTTCTTCTCTACCAATCTGTTTCTATGGTCATATTTATACTGATAGCATAGATTATCTAAAACAGCCGGATTTAATGAACTTAAAACCGACGCTAAAGGGGGAATAACATAAGCTAGCTGATTATATTCATTATACACATAATAGGTATCGGCATTTTCCGTGGCACTTATTACTTTTCTTACTAAAACAACCTGACCGTCTTTGTTTTTAAACTCTATGGTAGCATTTCCATCTTCGTCAGTTACCGTATTCTTATAGAGCTGGTTGGCTAAATACCCCGTTTGTGAAAGAGTGATATTAGATTCAAAACTACCATAATCAAATGTTGCGGTGTACTTTTTTACTTCTCCGTCTGCATTGACTTCATAATTAAGCTGAACGGGATGCCCCTGCCAATCAAGCCCTGGCTGTACCTGAGAGATGACACGGGATAAAGGTGAAGCTTCAACATTATTATGGGCAAACGGGCTGCTGTCACCGTAATAGGTCTGTGCAGCAACATCAACTCCTGACTGAATAGCCCCATTCATTGTTGGCATGGGAACAGGCAGCCAGGAATCTACCTGCCTTCCGAAACCATCATAAGGTATAGTGGTGACTAAATCTTTGTTACTTGGAGAAGCTTTTATATTGATAACCTGCTTAGGTCTTCCCAGCCCATCAAAATACTGGATAGTTTCTGAACTTTTGACAGGCTGGTTATTTCCATCATAATCAAGGTAGGTCTTGCTGTATATATAGTTTTCCGCTGTACTGGGTGCTGTAGTCTGTCCGCTATATAAACCCGCTACAAACAAAGCACTGATAGGTATAATTATCTTTTTCATCGTAATCTGATTTTATTGTTTGTAGTGATAGGTATTTGATTTAATAACTTTCTTTACATTATCTTCTATGATGTACACTTCTTTAAGTCTACCGAAAGAATCATAATTATAATATTCCGTATCTCCATTAGGTTTCATAATACTGGTTGGCTGCTTATAAAATGCATCATAAGTGTAAGTCGTCATCATCGAATTGACCGGGTACACTCTAAGTTCATCTATATAGTTATAGGCCTGACCTATTTGAACGTTCTGACCAGCTACATCAACAATATTCTCAACATATTGCCATGGAGACCCGGCACTGATCTTGCCCCAATATGAAATAACAACTTTATCATATCCCAGCGAAGCATCAGGAAGCTTAACACTATATTGACCAACGTGAGATTTATTTCCCGTTTTTGCATCAGTTGTATTTACATATTCTACATCTTCTTCAAAGCTTGTGTGAAAAGGTATCACTTTATTGATATTTACAGTATTGTATATCTTGAAGTTAAAATTGTTCTCAATAGAGCCTTGATAACCATTATATCCAATATTGGTCAATTTAATTTTATAGGTTCCGGGTTTAAGAAGAACCGATGGTGAAGTAAACAAATGATTATTACCTGTAGAAGGTGTAGTGTCCGTAAACAATGCAGAACCACTGCTATTATTGATATTCTCAAAAGATATCTGATACATAACAGAATAGTTTTCTGGATACCTTTCATAAGTCCTATCTATTTTATAATTCTTTTCTTCTGTAATCGTAAAAGTTGCTAATTCATAAGACGTATTTCCCGGGGGAATATATAAATTGCTGCTAAAGTATTTATCCTGATTATCTGTTCCAGGTTGCGAAACCAGATTGGAATTCTCAACCATTGCAATAGGCAGTGTATTATTATAGGCCCATAAATAAGTGACAGGATTACTATTTTCTTTCTTCAAACTGTTTACATTTCCTTTTTTATCATAAGACATAAATCGTATCCTATTTTCGAATGGTGTTAAAATATCTGTTTGACCCTTGACAAATTCCGGCTCTATAATATTATTACCCCAATTTTTATATAAAGTCTGAGTCTTCTGTATCTGTTTATTGTTATTTTTAATAGTTTCTTCTACCACAGGAGATAGTATTCTCTTAGTGAGCATGGTCTGGTAAGGCTCTGTCGTACCAAGGTCGTAAGGATATTTATAAATACTCAAAAGATTTTGGCCCAGGCTATTTACAGTTGATGTTTCTTTAATTTTTAAATTATGCTCATTATAGGCATAATGAATAGAATCTGATATTGATTTATTGGGATTTAAGCGATCATATGTTGTCCTGATAGTATATTCAAGTAACGTTGCTTCCTGAATTGCTTCAGTGTCAACAGCAACAATAGAATTTTTAAATAATATAGGTCTCTCAATACATGCACCACCCGCAACACACGTACTGGATGAGCCTGTACACTGGCAGCAACCTAATGTTCCGTTAAGGCTTACCGCCATAAAATAAGAGTCTGATGAAATTTTAATATCCTGTGTCAACTTTATCCCCGTAGTAAAAGTTTTTGTAAAAAACGAGTTGTACTGATTGTACTCCTTATAAAGAATCTTATTCGTATTATCATAGATTTCCTTACTTCTTAAATAAGGGATAAAATTTCCTTTATCATAATGATACGTATGAAAATGCCATGGTGCACCAGCTTCAGGCGGGTAACTGTGAGAATTATAATCAGCAGGTGAATAGGGACCATAGTAATTATACACTGTTTTTCCTGCATTATTTGTTGCCGTACCATTATACTCAATAACAGAAGTATATACAATAGGTAGCCCCGGTGCTACATCCATTGATAAAAAGGGACTTGAATATACAATATCCGCTGTGTACTTAGCCCAACAAACAGTTGGCTGATAACCTTCATTATACGGGGGAGGTATTAAGATTTTTTCAAGAAATTGTTGTGGCCTCCTGAAATACACATCACTAGGAGCTTTATATACAGCTCCTTCATACACGTAGGATTTTATTTCTGGGCTAGTATCATTATCACTTTTATAATTTGAAATTTTTCTTACTCTAAATCCTCCAAGATAACCTTTTTTTTCATGGTCATATGCTCTGTAAGAATAGAGATTATCAGAAAAAAAACGGTCAAACTCAAAAACTGTTTTACCACCTGTAGGATATTTTATTTCCTGTAACATACAAGCTGAAGCAGACTGGTCATACATGGCAGCATCCCTTTGAGCTCCGTAAGATTGCTGTTCAGAACTATTCGTAATATAATCTCTGGGGATATTAGTGACATTACTCTGCCCGTTAGCATACCCCCATAGATCTTCACTGAAACGTAAGGATGACATCTTTTGTGGATATGCAGGTAGCATTGTACTTTCATTATACTTAAATGTATATTTTTGAACATCCGAACTCCCTGGAGATGATATTGTTAAATAATCAAGTCCTAATCTTTTATTTTCGTTAGAGGATCCAAAATATTTCTCATAGAATTTTATACTTTTATTAATAACAGTTGGTGTGTCTTTTAAAGCAATTGAAATAGATTTTAATCTTTTTAAATCTAAAAAGTCACTCCTGTTCTCGTAATCAAATGTAATAATCTCATTTTCTGTTACAATAGAATTAAGGATAGGTGTTGTAAAATCAGATACTGGTGTACCCTGATATGTCACTGATCCATAAACATCTGATGCAGTACAAGGCTGACCCTGATAATTTTCTACCCGACCTCTGTAAATATTGGATGGAATTGCTATCGCTGACGTTGGATTTTGTTTGGTATAGTTAAATGTTATATTTTCTGTGCCATCTGCAGATTTAATCTGTGTAACATACCACTCAGAGGAATTATCGCTAATTGTATAAGGCCTAAAAGTATAAACTATTCCGTTCTCATCAGTAATTTCAAATGACCCATCTTGACTTGGGGAATTTATATATGGATATCCAAAATTTCTCTTAATTTTAATTGGTCGATATGGTAAAGTGATTACACTGTTTTCATTTTCTGCGAATACAGCATAATCATAGACAAAAACACCTGATTCTCCACCTGGAATACTGTAGAAATATCGGTCGCTCATAGTATCCTGCTCGTCAACAAATATTGTATTATAAAAATTGAAACGCTCTAGAGAACCCACAAAATCCTGACTATTACATTGATAATCAAGATAATGATCACTTAAATCCTGTAATAAACTGGCAGAATTATTATATCTTCTGACTGTACTTTTAGCTTCATCCCTTTTACCATTTGTAGTTCTGGATATTAAACCTTTACCATTTAGTACCCAACCTAACCCCACCTCCGATGCTACATCATTAACCTTAATGCCCGATGCATGATAAGAAATTGAAAGAGGTAAAGTTAATTTCCTACCTTTAATGGTATATAAAGGAATATTAATATTAGGTACACCTGTACTATGGTCCACCGGTATTTCTCCATATCTTTCAAAATTCTGTGCCTGAGGTGAAGAATGAAGGATTTTTGGCAATTGATAATTTTGTGAGGATTGCCCATTAAGAACTATAATTTTAAGCAATAGTAGAATGAGCAAGATTTTATAAAGTTTATGACTAATTAAATATTTTAAATGATTTTCTGTTTTTATTGATATCATGATTATTTCTTGATTAGTTTAGCATTAGCAGTTTTGTTATCGTCTGTTTTAATGGTAATCAGATAAGCGCCCTGAATCAAAGGTTGGGTATTGATCTTCGTTACCCTGTTCTTGGTTTTGATTTGTTGAAGCTGTCTTCCCGCCATATCATACATCGTAATATCTGCTTCCTTGAAATCAAAACCAATCTCTACATACGCATAATCGGATACCGGATTCGGATAGATTTTAATATCTTGTTTTTCGATCAATTGATCTATCTGCTGATCTCCAAGCTTTACAATCTTCCAGTTCTCTTTGCCCAGTTCTTCTGCACTGGTTCCTGCCAGAATAATGGATCCATCTCTGTTCAGTTTAATATCGGCTAACCTCTCTTCTTTTTTTCTGGATTCTCCTTTGACGTGTTTTCGCCACTGTTCGTTTCCGTTTTCATCTACATACAGCATCCAGAAGGTTTCATCATCAGCTTCTATTCTACCTTCTGCCTGAGTATAGCCTCCGAGTAAGATTCCTTTGGTTAAGTCTTTATTTTTTTCTCTTTCATTCTGCCCTAAGATGACATGCATTCCCATTAAAACATCCCTGTTTTTAAAGTTGTAGGATTTCTGCCAGATCTCTTCACCTCTTTCATTTAAGGAGATCAGCCAAAGGTCGGTACCTTCTTCTACACCTACGGTTTTATTGCCTGATCTCTCGGAACGGCTTTCGCCTCCTATGATAAAGCCTGAAGTAGTCATGGCTATGGTTCTTAAGTGATCATCTCCTGTTCCTCCATAGTTCTTTTCCCATTCTACTTTACCGTCTTTGTTGAGTTTAATGATCCAGTAGTCGCCTTCGCCGAAGTTATTTGTAGATTTTGGGTAGCGGGATACGGGATTCGGGGTGGTAGTTCCGGAACTCGAACCTGTTCCCGAATCTCGAATCTCAGAGCTTCTGGAATAGATTCCTAATAAAACTCCTCCGTCTCTGGTGGGAATCATTTTTTCTACTTCATCCAAACCTTTTCCGCCCAAAATAAGCTGGGAAAGTTCTTTTCCGGTTTTGTCTAGTTTGACAACCAGAACGTCTTTGGAACCATAACCTTGTGCGGAGTTTTGAACGTTTCCTGCGACAAAGAACCCTAAGTCAGTGGTTTGAATGACTGCTCTGGCTTCTTCATCGGAAGTGCTCCCTATGGTTTTCTGCCATACTTCATCTCCGAATTCATTGATTCTGACGAGCCAGATATCGGAGCCGCCTTTAGAATCGTCTTTTTTGTCTAATCCTTTACCTGAATAGGAAGTTCCTGCGAGAACAAAGCCTCCATCCTGAGTGGATAGGGATGCGGAAAGGTAATCATGGTTCTTACCTGCAAAGTATTTTTCCCAGACTTCTTCTCCCTGCTGGTTGAGCTTCACGAGATGGAAATCGTAACCGTTATTTTGTTTGTTATCTGTAGAGAGTTTTTGTGATTGAATGGAACTTCCGGTAATTAAATACTGAAGGTCTACGGTTGGAGTGACCTGGCTCAAGAAATCCTGGGTAGTGGATTTGATATCTTTCTGCCATAGGACTTCCTGAGCCGAAACGCTCAGAACTGTGCATAGGAGATATGCACCCATGTAGAGTTTTCGCATGGTTATTTTTTTGTTAATTTTTCACTAAAATATGAAAATAACCAAATAATAAACAAAAATATCGGCTATTATACCATGAATTTTGAACTAATCATAATTTCATATATATAAAATATCATTTAATGCACTAAAAATTAAAAATAAATACTACTACTTATCATAAAAAAATATACTGATAAATAGCAATAAAATAAAGATGCATAATCAAAAACAAGCAGTAACATACTTCTAGTCAACCTCCAAATTTAAGCCATAGCAAAGACTATTAGACAATAAAATTATATTATGTTTAGATTTTATAATTTTCCTGAGTTGATCAGTTTGTAAAATGTACCATAAACAAGTATTAGAATATAGCTGGGAAGAACAATAAAATTAATTATTGTGAGTAAGCATCTAAAAAATAAAAGCCACCGAAATTGGCGGCTTTTATTTTAGTTGCGGGTTTCTAAATTATATATATCTCCGCCCTCTTTTGTACATTGTACAAATATTTGTTTAGGAATACTGTCTTTCAAACTGATCTTGGTAATTTGATTACAATTTTCATTTTTGTATTTAAAAATCAATTCCTTATTATCAATACTTTTAGATACTGCAGAAGCAGAACCTAAATTATAAAAACCTAACAACTTATTGTGATAATTATAAATATACACTTGTCCGTTTCCTCTCTTGGAATCCTCTTAAATACCTGTACAATGAACAAAGTTCAAAATTTTTAGGGTGTCCCTTTTAGAGGTAATAATATTCCCTAAATATTTGACTACTTGTTCATCAATATCTTTTCCTTTTTTTATGAACCCAAAATCTTAATTAGGTATATTTTTTTCTAAAACCAATAATCTACAACGTTCGTGGTAGTCTAACTTAGTTTCATTAATTTTATTTTTATCATTTGATTTATCACAGCTTGTTAATAAAATTATAACTAAAGCAAAAAAAAGTCCTTTCATATTTTTTAATAGTTTGAAGGTCTAGTTTTTTAGATTCTTGTTGCATGATTTAATTTTTAAACATTCGTCACCAACTGAAGTATGGAAAATGTCTTATAACTAAAAGAAAGACATATAGCATTAATTGAAAATGCTTTTAACATAAAGTTTAATTTATTTTAACTGTTTTCAATAGTTTTCTTATTGCCTGTTGCGTTTCTATGGAAGGGTTGTTGCAATAAATAGAAAGCTTTTTTTCTTTAGAATTTTTATTAAAAATAGCTCCGATAGTACCTTCTTGTTTTTTTGGAAAAATTAATAATACATCTATATTATTAATTTTATCATAATAGTAGTAATTTTTAAGGTAGATCGAATGCGAAATATCAAAATCTTTATTTTGATATATTATTACATCTTTAGATGACAGCTCCCCGTTAGAAAAGTCAATTAATGTTTGCTTTTCTTTTTCAGAATTAACAAGTACTGGATCGTCCACAATATTTGTGTCTCCGTCACTTATAATTATTGAATCTTCTTTGTTTATAAATACAAGATTTCTTGAATCATAACTAGTATTTTTTTTATTTATCCAATTATTTGGAATACAAAATTTGTAGTTGTCAATATTATATTCCTGACAAGATTTATCCTCAACAATGTTAGATTTATTACATGAAACTAACATAAAGAGCAATAAATTAATGATTACTAATATTCTCATTTTTTAACATTACTTTTATAAAACTCGCGTGCTAATGTTGCAGAAGGGGTTTTATCCCATCCTTTTAACCAACTTGCCACGGACGAAAAAGATTTTCCAGTTAGCTTATTTGGTAAGATAACTCCTAAACCAGATGCTGTATAAATGGTATTTCTCTCTGGATTAGTTAATTGTGTTGATCCAGAAGTAAAGGCAGTCATCAATCCACTATTTGAATGCTCCAGTCCAAGATTATGACCTAGTTCATGCTTTACAACTTCATTGAATAAGTTAGATCCTATAGTTTTCTTTTCAACTGCACCAATTCGCCCCCCTACTGTTCCCCAACCTAAGGTATCACCACCTGCTTTTGCATCAACAACTTCATCAACTATCATCATTACATGATCATTTTTACCAATTTTATCAAAACTATTAACCACCTCATATTCGATATTGAAGGAACTAATATAAACACTTGAATTTACTGAAGATCCATATGATTGATACCCTAAACCTTGAAACTCCTTTAATGAAACTGTTCCTTTTGAGCTACTAAACATTGTAGATGATAAATCTGCACCCGAAAGATTTAATACTTTCATTGTTACAGTCATCGTCACATTTTTATATTCTGTATTCCCTTCTCTTCTAGAAGAATTTACTGTGGTTCTAATGTCATCATTTTCCCCACCATCAAAAGTACCATTACCATTATTAGTCCAGGTACTTGAAGAAATTGTATTGTCCCACATTTGCTGAAGTGAACCTACAGACAGCATTCCATCAGGATCAATATAAAAAATTGGATTATTTGCAGCATAATTATATGGAGTATGACGACGCATCTTCTCTGCCAACGGATCCACTACTCCCCATCTTCCTAAATCAGGCATATAGAATCTTGCTCCATAATCATACATTCCTGATTCCTGAAGTTCCTTGCCGTTGTATTTGTAACTTTGGTAACCTCCAAATATTCCTTTCAGCCCTCCGATATGATTCATCCCAAAAGCATAATAGTTGTTCGTATCTGTTATTTCAAGATTCCCATCGCTTTTTTTAGCATAACTAACCCGTGCATTTCCTAAATGGTCTTTATACTGGTAAATATAACGATTTTCCGTATAGCTGTAGAAACCTTCAGCAGTGCCTACAAAATCCAAGGTCCATGCTAGTGGCACTACAATAATCGGATCTTTAAATGCTTCCTGTTCATAAGCCACACTTGTCCTGCACCATAAACATGGCGCTACGGTTTCTGAAAAATAATACTGGAAGCCATCTAAGTAGTCTGTGTACTTATAAGTGGTAGACTGACCTCTTCCCCCTCCTGTACTGTAGGTCTTTCGAACCTTCACCCCGTCTGCACGGTATAGATAATTTAAGCCAAAGTTGGTGGTTGTGCCCAGAAATGGATCAGCCTGGGTGATGGAAAACTGATCGGGTACATTCAAATGATTATAACCAATGTATTGAATCCCCTTATCCTTCATTGTGGTCATATTTCCATTCAGATCATAATCAATGATATTATTTCCGCCTTCATATCCTGTGAGGTTCAATGAATTTTCTATTACCTGGGTTAAGCGGTTTCCCTGATAGATATAATCTAAGTTATCTACTAAAGTGGAAGTCAGTCCCGATACCGGATTCGCGGATCGTTTAAGATTACTTATGTTTCCATTCAGGTCATAGGTTAGGTATTCATCAAAGTTACCGCTGGATCCTGTAGTGGGTTCTTTATAGAATGCATTCTTTAACCTGTTCAGGCGATCATAATCATAGTTGTATCTTTTTAAAAGATTTTCTGATCCATTATTCCAATCTACTTCTGCAATATTGCCATTGAATTTTCCCGGTGTAATATTGGAGTTCACAGGATTATTATATCTTATCTCATACCCAAATAATTTTCCATTAAGGTTGGCAGGATCATTGATCTTTGTCATCCACCCACGGATGTTATAAGCATAATCGATAACCTGAAGCGGTGTTGAAACATCTAGCCCCCCCACTTTTTTAGTAGTAATTCTAGAAAGTTCATTATACTCATTCTGTGTAAGAATTTCTGTCGGGTTGGAATCTACTTTATGGGTATGCTTTACCAAACGGTTTTGTGAATCATACGTAAAGTTTTCATCAATAACTCTTTCTGTATCTGTAGAGAGCCTTTTATGTCTGGTAATGGTTTGCTGGGGTACTCCTGCAAAATCAAGCCTGGATTCTATTTGGGTGTAGCCTCCTAAGTGATTAATCGACTGGGTGGCAAATATTCTTCCTTTAAGATCGTAATAGCTGTAGTTCTTCGTCCAGTTGTCATCTTCTATATTTTTAACATAGGTAGCCAAAGACAAGCTTCTGGTAGTAAGCCCCGAGCTTACATTACCTGTTAATACGGCACTCTGATTAGGAATGCTTGAGGTAAAGGCAGGAGTTCCTGTAGGATAGGTATCATAATAATTGACGGACAATAATGTACTTATTGTATAGGGAATCGAAACATTGGTGTAATAGAGATCAATACCGTTATAGGATACAGGAGTAGCTGATCTACTTTCATTATTCGTAGGATTAGCCGTGTTATTGTTAACATCACTCTGAATACTCTGACGTGAACTGGAACTAGACGTTATACCTGTGTAAACTATCCTTCCAAACTGGTCATATTTTGTAAAAAGCCATTGCCCTTGAGTATTCAAATTGGCATCCTGGACCATAATCAATCGGTCCTGTTTATCATAGATCATATACTCCTTTCCTTTTCCCGGTAATTTCTTCTCTACCAATCTGTTTCTATGGTCATATTTATACTGATAGCATAGATTATCTAAAACAGCCGGATTTAATGAACTTAAAACCGACGCTAAAGGGGGAATAACATAAGCTAGCTGATTATATTCATTATACACATAATAGGTATCGGCATTTTCCGTGGCACTTATTACTTTTCTTACTAAAACAACCTGACCGTCTTTGTTTTTAAACTCTATGGTAGCATTTCCATCTTCGTCAGTTACCGTATTCTTATAGAGCTGGTTGGCTAAATACCCCGTTTGTGAAAGAGTGATATTAGATTCAAAACTACCATAATCAAATGTTGCGGTGTACTTTTTTACTTCTCCGTCTGCATTGACTTCATAATTAAGCTGAACGGGATGCCCCTGCCAATCAAGCCCTGGCTGTACCTGAGAGATGACACGGGATAAAGGTGAAGCTTCAACATTATTATGGGCAAACGGGCTGCTGTCACCGTAATAGGTCTGTGCAGCAACATCAACTCCTGACTGAATAGCCCCATTCATTGTTGGCATGGGAACAGGCAGCCAGGAATCTACCTGCCTTCCGAAACCATCATAAGGTATAGTGGTGACTAAATCTTTGTTACTTGGAGAAGCTTTTATATTGATAACCTGCTTAGGTCTTCCCAGCCCATCAAAATACTGGATAGTTTCTGAACTTTTGACAGGCTGGTTATTTCCATCATAATCAAGGTAGGTCTTGCTGTATATATAGTTTTCCGCTGTACTGGGTGCTGTAGTCTGTCCGCTATATAAACCCGCTACAAACAAAGCACTGATAGGTATAATTATCTTTTTCATCGTAATCTGATTTTATTGTTTGTAGTGATAGGTATTTGATTTAATAACTTTCTTTACATTATCTTCTATGATGTACACTTCTTTAAGTCTACCGAAAGAATCATAATTATAATATTCCGTATCTCCATTAGGTTTCATAATACTGGTTGGCTGCTTATAAAATGCATCATAAGTGTAAGTCGTCATCATCGAATTGACCGGGTACACTCTAAGTTCATCTATATAGTTATAGGCCTGACCTATTTGAACGTTCTGACCAGCTACATCAACAATATTCTCAACATATTGCCATGGAGACCCGGCACTGATCTTGCCCCAATATGAAATAACAACTTTATCATATCCCAGCGAAGCATCAGGAAGCTTAACACTATATTGACCAACGTGAGATTTATTTCCCGTTTTTGCATCAGTTGTATTTACATATTCTACATCTTCTTCAAAGCTTGTGTGAAAGGGAATTGCCTTCTCTATGTTTACTGTATTATAAATGGTAAAGTTAAATTGATGTTCAATTGAACCCTGGTAACCATTATAACCTATATTAACCAGTTTCACCTTGTAATTTCCTGGCTTTAAAAGCTGGGAAGCAGTAGTGAAGGTATGAGAATTTCCACCTGCAGGAGTACTATCTGTAAACAACACGGAACCAGCACTATTATTGATATTCTCAAAAGATACCTGATACATCACCGACTTATCGTTAGGTATCTTTTCATAAATCCTTTCGATCATATAATTTTTCTCTTCCGTGATGACAAAGCTTCCCAATTCATATACAGTACTACCCATAGGAATGAATAAATTACTATTGATGGTTTTATCCTGGTTATTTGTACCTGCTTGAGAAACCAGATTCGAATTCTCAACCATAGCAATTGGAAGGGTTTTGTCGTATCCCCATATATACGTAATAGGAATACCATTTTCTTTCTTCAGGCTGGTAGCATTGCCTTTCTGATCATAGGACATAAAGCGAACCCTGTCCTCTAATGGTAATGAAGAGTCAGCTTGAGCCTGAACGAGTTTCGGTTCAATAATGTTATTGTTCAACCACTTATCATAAAGTGTACGAAGTTTCTGTATCTGTTTTCCATTGGTCGTATTAATGACCGTTTGTTCAATGATAGGGGTCAGAATGTTTTTAGTTAACATCGTCTGATAGGGCTCGTCTGTACCAAAATCATACGGATATTTATATTGAGTCAATATATCGTCACCTAGACTATTTTTTCTCACGGCTTCCTTTACCATAAGATTATGTTGATTATAGGCGTAATCAATCCTTTCCTCAACATATTTGGATTGATTGTTCTGGTCGTAAGTTCTTTTGATGGTATAATCCAAAAGGTTAGCATTCTGATAAGCTTTGGTATCATGCGCTCGTATCGATTGGATATACAACGTCAGGCAATTATGGCAACCAAACTCAGTGAGATCTATATTTTTATTATTGGCGAGGTTCGTAAGCGTTCTCGTGATATTGAAGCCTGTCAGAAATTCTTGTTGAAAATGATTAGAATATTGAAAAATCTCTTCTGAAATTTTATTTCCTATCTGATTCTTTACCAATTTATATCCTAACTTAGGTTCGTAGTTTCCCCAGTCCTCCTGATAAGTATGAAGTTCCCTTATTAAATCTGTATAGGAAATATGATCAGGGGAGGAATAATGATATTCTGTGGAACCCATATTACTCGTAGGAGTACCATCATATTCTGTAACATCAAGATATGCAATAGGCATTCCGGGAGTTAAATCATGTGACACAATAGGATTCGAAGTTACAATGGTTTGTTTATAGTAACGCCAGCATCCACCAGTTCCTTGACAAGGAACAAAATCTCCATTGGGATCTTCCAAATCTAACGTCCATTGCGGGTAAGTATAAAATTCCGGATCGATTATATTGAATTTTGGCTGGCTATACTGATATGATTTAATATTCGCGACATTATTGTCTTTTGAGTAATTTGTGATACTTGCCACCCTGAAACCACCTATATATCCACCGCCATTAGTGCCTCGATAAACTCCATCAGCGTATGCTCTCTCAAATTTGAATTCAGTTCTTCCGCCTGCGGGATATTTAATTTCTTTTAGCATGCAGGCTTTTGAAAAATAACCGTTATCTGCTTTCCGATCGCCCCCATACCCAGTACCATTAACGGGATTCTGATATTCTACAGGTAAAAAGTTATACGGGATAGCAGTGCCATTATAGTTAGAACCATTAAAATACCCCCAAAAATCATATGATCGTGAAGAATATGCCGGCAGCATTATACTTTGTTCATAATCAAATGTATACTTTTGACTGTTCTGAGCATCTTCTCCGTAAATATTCAACATATCCAATTTCAGCCTTTTGTCCCTGTTATTTGTATTTTCATATCCAATCGTGCCAAAGTAACTTTGCTGAAAAATAAATTTTTTCTTGATTGTATTTGTGTTATTTTTAGGTGAAATTTGTACTTCTGTAAGTTTCTTTAAGTTAGGAAAGTCTTCTCTGTTGGCGTAAAGAAAATTAATAATTATATCTTCACTCTCAATAGAGGATAAAATAACTGCGTTTGTAGCTCCACCTGTTCCCCCCATACTTGTGCTAGGGTCTCCCTGAGAAGGCTGAACTTGACAACCACCAACTCCGATTACAAAATCTTTTTTACTTATAAAAGTATCATTAGGCATTCCGTTCGGTGTCGTTTGCACGGAATTGTAAGAAAATTTTATTTTTTCCTGTCCATCAGGTGAGCTCATTTCTGTGAGAAACCATTCAGAGGAGCCGTAACTTGAATCCTGAAACCTTTTAAACTTGTGGATAATGCCCTGGTCGTCGATTATTTGAAATTCCGTAACCACATTTCCGTTTGACTGATTTTGTTCAACCGTTTTAGTTATATTATAGGGACGATAAGGAAGCATTATCAATGTGCTTGTTTGGGGATAATTATATCTAAAAACTCCTGAGCCTCCATTTGGTAATTTATAAAAGTATCTATCGCTCATTCTATCCTCACTAGGATTGGCATTCAAGTACATCTCCATACTGTGGGGGCCCGGATAAGTCCAACAAAATGAGTTATATCCCGACATAACTATAGTAGGTACGGCAGCCAAAAATTGTGCAGCATTTGCATAGATTTTATTTGTTGCTCCTTTTTCGTCTATCGCATCTAACATTGTCCTTGTAATAATTCCTCCTGCATTCAACACCCATCCCAATCCGACCTCAGAAGGAATATCATAAACTTTAATACCTGAAGCATGATATGAAATTGATATAGGTAAAGATAGTTTCCTCCCTTGTATTGTGTATATAGGAATCTCAATCTTTGGTACCCCTGTGCTATAATCTACAGGAATTTCCCCATATCTCATGAAATTCTGTGCGGTTGGCGAGGGTGGGATAATGGTGGGAAGTTGGAGATTCTGATTACCTTGTTGTCCATAAAGAACCATGGACAAAAAGGTAAATAGCAAAATTGTCTTTCTCATTTATGTATTTTATTTCTTAATCAGTTTAGCATTCGCGGTTTTATTAGTATCTGTTTTAATGGTAATCAGGTAAGCCCCCTGAATCAAAGGCTGGGTATTGATCTTCGTGACCCTGTTCTTGGTTTTTATTTGTTGAAGCTGTCTTCCCGACATATCATATAGGGTGATATCCGCTTCCTTGAAATCAAAGCCAATCTCTACATAGGCATAATCGGATACAGGATTCGGATAGATCTTGATATCCTGCTTTTCTATTAATTGATCTACCTGCTGATCTCCCAGCTTTACAATCTTCCAGTTCTCTTTGCCCAGTTCTTCTGCACTGGTTCCTGCCAGGATAATGGAGCCGTCTCTGTTGAGTTTAATATCTGCTAATCTCTCTTCTCTTTTTCTGGATTCTCCTTTTACGTGTTTTCGCCACTGTTCGTTTCCGTTTTCATCTGCATACAGCATCCAGAAGGTTTCATCATCGGTTTCTATCCTGCCTTCTGCCTGGGTATAGCCTCCGAGTAATATTCCTTTGGTTAAGTCTTTATTTTTTTCTCTTTCATTATGGCCTAGGATGACATGCATTCCCATTAAAACATCTCTGTTTTTAAAGTTGTAGGATTTCTGCCAGATCTCTTCGCCTCTTTCATTTAAGGAGATCAGCCAAAGGTCGGTGCCTTCTTCTATGTCTACGGTTTTATTGCCTGATCTTTCGGAACGGCTTTCGCCTCCTATGATAAAGCCTGAAGTGGTCATGGCCATGGTTCTTAGGTGATCGTCTCCTGTGCCTCCATAGTTCTTTTCCCATTCTACTTTGCCGTCTTTGCTGAGTTTAATGATCCAGTAATCTCCTTCGCCCTGATTATTTGTGGATTTGGGGTAACGGGATACGGGATTCGGGGTGCTGTTTCCGGAACTCAAACCTCGAACCTCGGAACTCGAACCTATCCCCGAATCCCGAAACTCGGAACTCCTTGAATACACTCCTAATAAAACTCCTCCGTCTCTGGTCGGGATCATTTTTTCTACTTCATCTAAGCCTTTTCCGCCTAAAATGAGTTGGGAGAGTTCTTTTCCGGTTTTGTCTAATTTGATAACAAGAACGTCTTTGGAACCGTAACCTTGCGCAGAGTTCTGAACATTTCCTGCAACAAAGAAGCCTAAGTCGGTGGTTTGAATGACAGCTCTGGCTTCTTCATCGGAAGTGCTTCCTATGGTTTTTTGCCATACTTCATCGCCGAATTCATTGATTCTGATGAGCCAGATATCGGAGCCTCCTTTGGAGTCGTCTTTTTTGTCTAGTCCTTTGCCTGAATACGAAGTTCCTGCCAAAACAAAGCCTCCGTCCTGTGTAGAAAGGGAGGCGGAAAGGTAATCATGGTTCTTGCCTGCAAAGTATTTTTCCCAGACTGCTTCGCCCTGCTGGTTGAGTTTCACGAGATGGAAATCGTAACCGTTATTTTGTTTGTTGTCTGTAGAGAGTTTTTGTGACTGAATGGAGCTTCCGGTAATTAAGTACTGAAGGTCTACGGTTGGAGTCACCTGGCTTAGAAAATCCTGAGTAGAGGATTTGATGTCTTTCTGCCATAGGACTTCCTGAGCCGAAACGCTCAGAACTGTGCATAGGAGGTATGCACCGATATAGAGTTTTTTCATCCCGTGTTTATGTTAAGTTTATCGCTATTAATTTTTTTAAAACGTTGCAAAAATATGGTTTTTACTTCATATGGATAGGTTTTGTATTGAAATATTTCGGAAATTCATCTGGTTATTTTAGTGTTAATTTATCCCTGATAGCGCTAAAACAAAGGTATTATTGCACAGCGACAAGGGATGTCGTGTTTTATAAATTATTTTTAGAAAATCTTTCGTTTATCTCTTCATCCATGATATTTTTTGGAAGGTTTTCATGTATAACGATATCAGAAACAAGGCTTATTAAGCATAACACAGGCCAAATAGAGCCACTTTTTTAGTTATCCTCTTATTATTCTTTTATAAAAAAGTCAGTATTTTAGCCATTCAAAAAATTAAAATGAACACGACACGCTATATACAGCAAATTCTTACTATACCTGAAAAAAACATCAATGCCACTTTAGAATTATTAGCCGAAGACTGCTCCATTCCGTTTATTTCGCGTTACCGGAAAGATAAGACCGGAAACCTGGATGAAACACAGATCGAGCAGATTTCAAAGCTTAGCAAACAGTTTGAAGAAATTCTTAAAAGAAAGGAAAGCATTTTAAAATCTATTGAAGAACAAAATGCCCTGTCTCCCGAACTGAAGCAAAGAATAGAAGAAAGTTTCGATATTCAGGAGCTTGAGGATCTGTATCTGCCTTTTAAGAAAAGAAAGAAAACCAAAGCGGATGCCGCAAAGAAAAAAGGGCTGGAACCTTTGGCCAAAATCATCATGAGTCAAAAAAACAATGATGTATTGTTTTTGGCTTCAAAATACATCAATGATCAGGTTCCTTCTGAAGAGGAAGCTTTACAGGGAGCAAGAGATATCATGGCAGAATGGATCAACGAAAATATGTATGTCAGAAAAAATCTTCGCCGGCTGTTCCAGAGAAAAGCTGTGGTAACTTCAAAAGTCGTAAAAGCAAAAAAGGATGAAGAAGATGCTCAGAAATTCTCCCAGTATTTCGAATGGGAAGAAAACCTCAGCAGAATCCCTTCTCACCGACTGTTAGCCATGTTAAGAGCTGAAACGGAAGGTTTTGTGAAGACCAATGTAGGGATTGACAAAGATGAAGCGATCGACTTTATTGAGAATGCTGTAATAAAATCCAACAATGAAACAGCTGAACAGATTTCATTAGCGATCAAAGACAGCTATAAAAGATTATTGGAGCCTGCGATTTCCAATGAGACACTGCAGGAAGCCAAGGAAAAGGCAGATAAAAAAGCCATCGAGATCTTCTCGGAAAACTTAACACAATTGCTATTGGCACCACCATTAGGAGAAAAGAGGATTCTTGCCATTGATCCGGGGTATAAAAGCGGCTGCAAGGTAGTCTGTCTGGACGAAAAGGGAGACCTACTTCATAATGAAACCATTTATCCTCACGCTCCACAGAATGAAAGCGGAATGGCGATGAAAAAGATCCGTTCGATGGTAAACGCCTATAATATTGAAGCAATCTCGATCGGGAACGGAACCGCAAGCCGTGAAACCGAGTTTTTCATAAAAAAAATTGCATTTGATAAGCCGTTACAGGTTTTTATGGTTTCAGAAGCCGGAGCATCGGTATATTCAGCAAGTAAAATCGCAAGAGACGAATTTCCGACTTATGACGTGACCGTTCGAGGTTCTGTTTCTATCGGGAGGAGATTGGCTGATCCGCTTGCAGAGCTTGTAAAGATTGATCCGAAATCTATCGGAGTCGGACAGTATCAGCACGACGTAGACCAGACCCAACTGAAAAACGAATTGGATTCTACGGTTATGAAATGCGTAAATTCCGTGGGAATTAACCTGAATACAGCCAGTAAGTCATTATTAAGTTATGTCTCAGGAATCGGCGAAAAGATAGCAGAAAACATTGTCAATTATCGTACTGAAAACGGTGCCTTTGAAGACAGGAAACAACTTAAGAAAGTTCCGAGATTAGGCGAAAAAGCTTTTCAGCAGGCCGCAGCATTTGTGAGAATTCATAATGCTAAAAATCCGTTGGACAATTCTGCCGTTCATCCTGAAGCCTACGGAATTGTTGAACAAATGGCTAAGGATCTGGGAATTAAAACTAACGAACTGATTGCCAATAAAGAAAAAATTGCCTTAGTAAATCCTGAAAAATATATTACAGAAGATATTGGAATCCTAAGTATTAAAGACATTCTGAAAGAGCTTGAAAAACCGGGGTTAGACCCGAGAAAAGCAGCCAAAGTCTTTGAATTTGATCCGAATGTTAAAAGTATTAAAGATCTGAGAACCGGAATGATCTTACCGGGAATCGTAAATAATATTACGGCTTTCGGCTGTTTCGTAGATTTAGGAATTAAAGAAAGCGGACTGGTTCATATTTCCCAGCTGAAAGACGGTTTTGTTTCGGATGTTAACGAGGTGGTAAAACTGCATCAGCATGTCCAGGTAAAAGTAACAGATGTGGATGAGACGAGAAAAAGAGTGCAGCTGAGTATGATTCTCTAAAATATGACAGCGTGAAAATATCGGAATTAAAGAAAGAAAAAACAATGAGCGGCTTATTGATTAACCCGCTCATTATTTTTAATGCATTGAATAAAAAAACCGGCTTAAATAAGCCGGTAAAGAAATTTTTATTTTTTAGATTCTTCAACAGAAACTTTTCTGAAATCTTTGAACAGTTTGCTCAATTCCAAAGCTGCTTTACGAGCTCTAGTTCCAGCTGCTTTGTTTCCTTTCTCAGCTTGTTGGTTAGCTTCAGTTGTAAAAGTTTCGAATTCTGCGTTGATTTTTTCAATTAGTTCTTTCATGTATTTAAA